>CBINCZ010000028.1:0-11985 GCA_966249295.1 uncultured Gemmatimonadales bacterium | reverse complement strand
TCGAGGCGTACGCCGACCTCACCCAGCGTTATCTCGACGGCTGACGCGCCGCTGCCCGCGAGCGACGTGACCACCGACTCCCCCACGCAGACGCCGGCGCAGCTGGGCTACCGGATGCCGCCTGAGTGGGCGCCGCACCGCGGCACCTGGCTCAGCTGGCCCCACAAGGAAGCCTCGTGGCCCGGCAAGTTCGCGCCGATCCCCGACATCTTCTGCGAGATCGTTCGGCATCTCGGCCGCGCCGAGGAAGTGCACATCAACGTGACGGACGCAGCCATGGAGGCCGATGTCCGTCAGCGGTTCGTCTCCCGCGCCATTCCGCTTAACAGCGTCTACTTCCATCACAACCCCACCAACGACGCCTGGTGTCGCGACCACGGCCCCATCTTCGTCCAGCGTGACGGCGAGAAGGGACGCGAGCAGGCTATCGTGGATTGGGGCTTCAATGCGTGGGGTGGCAAGTACCCGCCGTACGACCTGGATGACGTGGTGCCGAGCCGCATCGGCGCCGAGTACCGGATACCGGTCTTCCAGCCTGGCATCATCATGGAGGGGGGCTCGATCGACGTGAACGGGCGCGGCACGCTCCTCACCACGGAATCGTGCTTGCTGAATCCGAACAGGAATCCGGAGCTCACCCGTCAGCAGATCGAGCAGTACCTGAAGGACTATCTTGGCGTGACGCACATCCTCTGGCTGGGTGACGGCATCGAGGGTGATGACACCGATGGGCATGTGGACGACATCACCCGGTTCGTGGACGAGCAGACGATCGTCACGGTGGTCGAAGACGATCCTGCCGACGCCAACTACCAGCCGCTGCAGGCCAATCTCGCCCGCCTGCGCGAGATGCGCGACCAGGACGGCGAGCCCTTTCGGATCGTGACGCTCCCGATGCCGGGGCGGCTGGAGCACGAGGGCCAGCGCCTGCCGGCGAGCTACGCCAATTTCTACATCGGCAACGGCGTCGTCCTGCTTCCGTTCTATGACCGGGAACGGGATCCCCGGGCACGCGCCATCCTGCGCGACCTGTTTCCCGGCCGGGAGGTGATCGGGTTGGATTGCACCGACCTGGTCTGGGGGCTCGGCGCCTTTCACTGCGTAACCCAACAATGGCCAGCCACATGAAACCTGTTGTCGAGTGCGTTCCCAATTTCAGCGAGGGGCGCGACCCTGCCGTCATCGAGAAGATTGCCCAGCAGATGAACTCGGTGCCGGGCGCTGCGGTCCTGCACGTGGATCCGGGCAAGGCCACGAACCGCACGGTGGTGACGCTGGCAGGCGAGCCGGAGGCCGTGCTCGAAGCAGCATTTCGTGGTATCGCCGCGGCGGCGGAGCTCATCGACATGAGCCGCCACCACGGGGAACACCCCCGGATGGGTGCGACTGATGTCTGTCCCTTCGTGCCGATCAGCGGCATCACGATGGCCGAGGCGGCCGCACTGGCGCGGCGCCTCGGCGAGCGGGTCGGCAAGGAGCTGGGTATCCCGGTCTATCTCTACGAAGCGGCACAGCCGAACGAGACACGGCGGCGCCTGCCGGATATCCGTGAGGGTGAGTACGAGGGATTGGAGCGCAAGCTCGCGGACCCGGAATGGAAGCCGGACTACGGCCCTGCGAAGTTCAACCCGAAGAGTGGTGCCACGGTGATCGGCGCGCGCGACTTCCTCGTGGCCTACAACGTGAACCTCAATACGACGTCCACCCGGCGCGCTAACGCGGTGGCGTTCGATGTGCGCGAGGCAGGACGGCCCCAGCGTGAAGGTGGCTCACTCACGGGCAAGGTGCTTACCGACGCCAACGGGGAGCCGCTGACGCTGCCGGGCACACTCAAGGCGGTCAAGGGCATCGGCTGGTTCATTGACGAGTACGGCGTGGCACAGGTCTCCATGAACCTCACCGACCTGTCCGTCACGCCGATTCACGTCGCGTTTGATGAAGTGGAACGCGCGGCACGGGAGCGCGGCATGCGCGCTACCGGCTCCGAAATCGTGGGCCTCGTTCCGCTCAAGGCCATGCTCGACGCCGGCCGCCACTACCTCCGGCGGCAGAAGCGCTCCCTGGGCGTCAGCGATCGCGAGCTGATCCACATCGCCGTGCGCTCGCTCGGTCTCGACGAATTCTCGCCCTTCGTGCCGGAAGAGCGGATCATCGAGTACAAGCTGCGCGACCCGGCCGACCGCCGGCTCATCCGGATGGCGCTCGAGGATTTCGTGATCGAGACGGCGTCCGAGTCCCCGGCGCCAGGGGGCGGCTCCGTCTCCGCTGCAGTGGGCGCCATGGCCGCATCGCTGGCGACGATGGTAGCCAACCTGTCGTCCCACAAGCGCGGCTGGGATGATCGCTGGGAGGAATTCTCCGACTGGGCCGAGCGCGGGCAGGCCATCCAGGCCGAGCTGCTGCGGCTGGTGGATGCCGACACGAAGGCGTTCGACGCTGTGCTGGCGGCGATGCAGATGCCGAAGGGCAGGCAGGAGGAGAAGGACGCTCGACGCTCGACGCTCGACGCCGCCATCGTCAATGCAGCCCGCATCCCCTACGCTGTCATGCAGCAGTCGATGAAGGTGTTCGAGATTGCCCAGGCCATGGCGGAGACCGGCCTGCCCGCCTCAGTGTCGGACGCAGGCGTCGCTGCCTGCTGCGCTCGCACGGCTGTTCGCGGCGCCTGGCTCAACGTCAGGATCAACGCCGGCACACTGAAGGACCGCTCGCTGGTGCAGCCAATGCTGGCTGAAGGGGCAAAGCTCGTGGCCGAGGCGGATCGGCGGGAGGGGGAGGTGCTGGCCTTGGTGGAGCGGAAAATGACGGCGTGATGTCGTAAGTCGTAGGTCGTACGACTTATGACTTACGACTTACGACGCTATCTCGACTTCCACGCCGTCCTGCCGCCCACCACGGCCCAGCGACAGGCATTTGCCCTCAGGTGATAGAGCCACTGGTCCACGTCATCGGCATCGATCAGCAGGAAATCGGCGCGCTTCCCTGCTTCCAGTGAACCCACTTCGGCTTCCATGCCGACCGCCCGGGCGGCGTTAATCGTGGCGCCCTTAAGCACTTCGGCTGGCGTCATCATCTGCATGGTGCACGCCAAGGTCATGGCGAACGGCAGGTGGTAGCTCGGGGCTGAACCCGGATTGAAGTCGGTGGCGACCGCCACCGGCACACCCGCATCAATCAGTTTCCTGGCCGGCATGGCCGGCTGCCGGAGATAGAGCGAGGCAATCGGCAGGCTCACCGCGACGACGCCGGCCTGCTTGAGGGCAGACATACCGGCAGCCGACACATGTTCCAGGTGGTCCGCCGAGATGGCGCCGACCTCCGCTGCCAAGGCGGCGCCACCGCCATCCCGAAGCTGGTCCGCGTGCAGCTTGGGCTTGAGGCCGAGCCGGGTCGCAGCTGTCAGGATCTGCCGGGCTTCCTCGATCGTGAACGCGCTGTCCTCCACGAACACATCGCAGAACCGAGCCAGCTTCTCCGCCGCCACGGTCGGCAGCAGCTGATCCACCAGCATGCGGACATACCCGGCGCGGTCGCTGGAAAACTCCGCCGGCACGATGTGCGCCCCCAGTACCGTGGGGACGATCCGGCACGGCCCGGTGTCCGCCAGCGCCCGATAGTCCCGGAGAATCCGGAGCTCATCGCTGAGGGTGAGGCCATAGCCGCTCTTGCACTCGACGGTGGTGACGCCGAGCTGGACCATGTTGTCGAGGAATCCGCGGGCCCGGTTCACCAGCGTCGTGTCGTCCGCGGCGCGGGTGGCTCGCACGGTCGTGGCAATGCCGCCGCCCTGCAGGGCAATCTCCTGGTAGCTCGTGCCGAGGCAGCGCTGGGCAAACTCGCCGGCACGCCAGCCGCCGAAGATCAGGTGGGTGTGGCAGTCCACCAGTCCGGGGATGACCAGCCCGCCACGAGCATCGAACATGACGGCGGTGCCGAGGTTGGCGGGCATCTCGTCCACCGGCCCGGCCCACACGATGCGGTCGCCGTTCCAGACCAGCGCCGCGTTGTGGATCAGCTGGATGTCGCCCTGGCCACCGTCGGCCCGGCAGAGGGCCAGGGTGCCGATGTTCCGGAGGATCTGCATGTCAGCCAGTGATCATGGGAAGGTCCACGCCACGCTCCTTTGCTGTCTCGATCGCCAGCTCGTATCCCGCATCGGCGTGGCGCATGACGCCACTCCCCGGATCGGCCGTGAGGACGCGATTCAGTCGCCGAGCCGCCGAATCAGTGCCGTCAGCCACGCAGACCATGCCGGCGTGGAGAGAATAACCGATCCCTACGCCACCGCCATGATGCAGTGACACCCAGCTCGCGCCACAGGCGGTGTTCAGCATGGCGTTGAGCAGCGGCCAGTCGGCAATGGCGTCCGAGCCATCCTTCATGCCTTCGGTCTCCCGGTTGGGCGACGCCACGCTGCCGGTGTCGAGGTGGTCGCGCCCGATGACCAGCGGCGCCTGCACCTTGCCGGTCTTCACCAGCCAGTTGAACCGCTCGCCCATCTCTGCGCGTTCCCCGTACTCGAGCCAGCAGATGCGGGCGGGCAATCCCTGGAAGTGAACCTTCTCGCGCGCCTGCCGGATCCACCGCGCCAGCGCCTCCTTCTTCGGGAAGGTCTCGAGCACCGCATCGTCGGTGGCCGCGATGTCGGCCGGTTCGCCTGACAGCGCAGCCCAGCGGAAGGGGCCGGCACCACGGCAGAAGAGCGGCCGGATGAATTCCGGGACGAAGCCGGGAATCTCGAACGCCTCGGTCATGCCGCGGAGGTCGGCCACCTGGCCCCGCAGGTTGTTGCCGTAGTCGAAGACTACCGCCCCCTTGCGCTGCAGCTCCAGCATGGCGGCCACGTGCGCCTGCATGGAGTCGAGCACCCGCGCCTCGTACGCCTCGGGTGACTGCTCCCGCAGCTCGGCGGCGTCCTCCAGCGACATGCCGGCGGGGATGTAGCCCAGCCGGAGGTCGTGCGCCGAGGTCTGGTCGGTCACCACGTCGGGCACGATGCCGCGCCGCACCAGCTCCGGCATCACTTCAGCGACGTTGCCGACCAGCCCGATGGAGAGCGGCCTGCGCCTGCTTCGTGCCTCATCAAGCAGCCGAAGTGCCGTATCCAGGTCATGCTCCAGCCGATCGCAGTAGCCGGTGTCCACCCGGCGCTGGATGCGCCGTTCGTCCACCTCGACGCCGAGGAATGCGGCGCCGTTCATGGTGGCAGCGAGGGGCTGGGCCCCACCCATGCCGCCGAGCCCGGCTGTCACCACGAGGCGCCCGGCCAGGGAGCCGCCGAATCGCTGGCGGGCGCACTCCGCGAACGTCTCGTAGGTGCCCTGCAGGATTCCCTGCGTGCCGATGTAGATCCAGGACCCGGCCGTCATCTGGCCGTACATCGTGAGCCCCAGCGCATCCAGCCGCCGGAACTCGTCCCAGGTGGCCCAGCGGGGTACCAGGTTGGCGTTGGCAATGAGGACGCGGGGCGCCTCGTCGTGAGTGCGGAAGACACCCACCGGCTTGCCACTCTGCACCAGGAGGGTCTCGTCGTTCTCCAGCCGGCGCAGGGTGGTGACGATCTTCTCGAAGCACTCCCAGTTGCGCGCCGCCTTGCCACCCCCGCCATACACGATCAGCTCGTCCGGCCGTTCGGCCACGGCCGGGTCGAGGTTGTTCATCAGCATCCGGAGGGCCGCCTCCTGGTGCCACCCCTTGCAGGCGAGCTCGGTGCCGGTGGGAGCGTGAACGACGCGGCTGGCTATCGAAGTCATCAGGTCCGGTTCTCCATCCAAGTGCGGTGCTGGCACCGTATTATGCCCCGAAAGCGGGCTGCTGACCAGCACCGGGGTTCCCCCGCTGGCCGGCCCGGCAACCTTCCAGCAGATTCTCCTGTCCAATCTCCTGCATGATCACTCCGACTCGTGGGGCGCGCGCGCTGAAACGGATTCCGGCCCGGCAAAGCCCGGACAGCGAGGCAGTCGAGGTGGCCCTCGCCACCTCTGGCGACACGCGCGCCTTCGAACGGCTCTACCGGAGCCATGTGGGCCGGGTCCACGCCCTCGCCCGCCGGATGCTGTCGCCCGACGAGGCGGACGACGCCACCCAGGATGTCTTCATCCGGGCATGGCAGAAGCTGGCGTCGTTTCGGGGCGAGTCGGCCTTTGGTACGTGGCTGCACAAGATCGCGGTGAATGTGTGCCTGGGGCGGCGGGCACAGCTGGGGCAGGCGCGGGCCCGTTACCATGCCGACGACGCCCCGCTCGAGACGGTGGCCCATCCGCACACGGGCGGCGCGCTGGACCGGGTGGACTTCGAGACCGCGCTGGAGCGACTGCCCGACGGAGCCCGGCAGGTGTTCGTGCTCCATGATGTCGAAGGATATCGCCACGAGGAGATCGCGGAGATGCTGGGCACCGTGACCGGAACATCGAAATCGCAACTGCACCGCGCACGCATGGCCCTGCGGCAGCACCTGGAGCGCTGAACCATGATGACTGAACACTGGACGGACCGGCTCTCCGAATACGTGGACGGCGAGCTCACGCACGATGAGCAGGCCGCCTGCGAAGCCCACCTCGCGACCTGCGGCGAGTGCAGCACCGTGGCGGAAGACCTCCGTGCCGTGGCGCGTACCGCCGCGGCGCTGCCAGCCGACGATCCGGACCCCGAACTCTGGCCCGGCATCCTCTCGGCGATCGCGTCCGGGCCGACGGTCATTCCGATTGCGCGACGCCGGCCCTGGTACAGCAGCCTGCCGGGTCTGGCGGCGGCGGCCGCGCTGGTCGCCGTGGTGAGCGGCGGCTCGGTGTGGCTCGCCATGCGAAACCAGGCCGCGCGGCCGGCGGGGGTAAGTGTCGCGGTCACGAGTCCGCCGTCGTCGCCCACGCTGACGCCGGCGGCCGCCCGCGCCGAGTCCACCTACGACGCCGCCGTGAGCGACCTGCGCAAGGTCCTTGATGCGGGCCGGGGCCGGCTCGACACCACCACGGTCCGGGTGCTGGAGCGCAACCTCGCCATCATCGATTCGGCCGTGGCCGACGCCCAGCGCGCCGTCGCCCGCGATCCCCAGAACGCGTACCTGAATGCCTATCTCGCGCGCACCATGCGCCGGAAGGTTGACCTGCTCCGCCAGGCGGCAACGCTTGCCCGCGCGGAAACCTGAACCGAGGACCTGACCGTGTTGCTCGCTTCGCTACTTCTCATGTCGGCCATGGCCCTGCAAGGCCAGGATACGACCCTCACCGTTGCCCGGGGCGACCGGCTCCGCGTCGGCGTGCACGCAGGGTCCATCACGGTGAACGCCTGGGACCGGAATGCCGTGCGGATCCAGGCCGACGACGACGATGACAACACACGGGTGGATATCTCCCGCACCTCGGGCATGGTCAGCGTCTCGGCACGGGGCCGGTTCGGGGAGCCGGTGGAGGTGTCGTTCACCATTATGGCGCCGGCGTGGATGCCGCTCAGCCTCAGCTCCGTCGAGGGCGACATCCAGGTGCGCGGCACCACCGCAGCCGTCAATGCCGAGACCGTGAACGGCAGCGTGGACGTCAGCGGTGGAACCGGCAACGTCAGCCTCTCGTCAGTGGACGGGAGCGTGACCCTGACCCGGGCGAGCGGCACGATCAGCGTCACCTCGGTCAACGACGACGTCACCATCCGCCAGGCGAGCGGGATCATCACGGCATCCACCGTCAACGGCGACGTCACGCTGACCGGCGTCACGTCCGAGGCGGTGTCGGCCGAATCGATGAACGGCGATGTCCAGTTCGGGGGGCCGATCCGCAATGGCGGGCGCTACCAGCTCAACACCCACAACGGCGACGTGATCGTCGGGGTGCAGCAGGGCGCCAATGCCACGGTGTCGGTCAACACCTTCAATGGCGATTTCTCGACCGACATCCCGGTGGAAGTGCGCACGCGGCAGCGGAAGGGTGGCAACTTCACCTTCACGCTGGGCGACGGCAGCGCCCGGCTCGAGCTCGAGTCGTTCCAGGGAAGCATCCAGCTTGTCCGGCCCGGCAGCATCAACGACCGATAACCTGCTCAGGAGACTGGCACCATGCTCGCATTGACCACGCTCGCGATGATCGCTGCCCTCCAGGGCAGCACCCAGTCCCAGGACTTTCACTGGACCGGCTCCCTTGCAGCCGGCAAGACACTGAGCATCCGCAACGTGAATGGCGCCGTGAAGGCGGTCGCCGCCAGCGGGAACCAGATCGAGGTGACGGGCGTCAAGCACGCCCGGCGCAGCGACCCGGCGAGCGTCGAGATCAAGGTGGAGCAGACCAGCGAGGGCGCCATCATCTGCGTGCTGTACCCCAACCAGCGGGGCAGCAGCTGCACCGACCGCCACTCCAACGGCTCCACGGACAACAACGACGTAAGCGTGGACTTCACCGTCCGGGTGCCGTCGTCCGTTCGCCTCTCGGCCCGCACCGTGAACGGTGACGTGAGCGCCCAGGGGCTGGGCGCCGACGCGGAGATCGGCACCGTGAACGGCGATGCCAGCGTCGAGACCGACGGCTTCGCCGAGGCGAGCAGCGTCAACGGCTCGGTGAATGTGGTGATGGGACGCGCCGACTGGAGCGGGTCAGCCAGCTACCGGAGCGTCAACGGGCCGGTCTCGGTGACGCTGCCCGGCAACGCCAGCACCGACGTGCGCGCCAGCACGGTGAACGGCGACATCGACTCCGAGTTTCCGCTCACGGTCCAGGGCAAGTTCGGGCCCCGCTCGGTGCGCGGCACCATCGGCAGCGGTGGGCGCACGCTCGCGATCGAAACCGTGAACGGGTCGATCAATATCCGGAAACGGTAACGTGTCACGGTAGGGGCACAGGCATGCCTGTGCCCCCTACCGTGACGCGTTACGGCCGGGAATCAATCCGCACAACGAGATCCGGGACGTCGGTCGCCCCGCGCGCGACGGTGAACCGCACGGGCGTGCCCATCGCGTCGAGCAGCTGAAGCGTCGCGGCCGCCACCGACAGCTCCCACTCGCCCGGTGTGATGCCCATCGCGTAGAAGGTCCCATCCGAGAAGGTCGAGATGTGCCGCTGGCGGCCGGTCCGGAGATCGGTGAGCACCAGCGGCACGCCAGCCACCGGCTCCGCCGCCGGGCCGCGCCGCACGGTTCCCTCGATGACGGCACCGAGCTGGAGCGGCACGTCCACCGGCGTGAGCGCGTTGGGCGTGGGATACGCCACGGCCGCCTCGAAGCCCGGGACCCAGAGCGGCGACTGGAAGCTCAGCGAGTCCACCGTCACGATGACCGGCTCGAAGGGCACCACGTCCCAGACCCGGTAGGCGCCTGTCGAGTCGCTGAAGTCACTGCTGTTCCCCACCTGTACCCGAACTCCACCGAGACCGGGCTCGCCCTCATCCTTCCGTCCATTGCCGTCCCGGTCGAGGAAGACCACGCCGGCGAGCCCGCCGCGCTGCAGCGAGGGCCCGGCATCCAGTGCCAGTTCGCCACCCGCCTCGTCATACAGCACCGAGCCCTGTACATACTGCGTGGCGCTGATGGAGCCCTCGGGCGGCGCGGTGACCTGGGTAAACGCGCGCAACTGCGGCATGGCGGTGGTGAGCGCCAGCGTCCACGTGGCGCCCCCACTCCCGCGGGTCCAGCTCACCCCCGTCTCCAGCCGAAGCGACGGGTTGAGCGTGCGCGCAATTGACAGGGCCGCGTAATTGGGCGTCCCGGCGCCGCGCGCCTCGAACGAGCCCCTGAACCAGAACCGGCGGAACAACGCACCCCAATGTCCATTGGGCACCACGAACGCATCCACGCCCAGGAAGTCGTCGGTCTCCGCGCCGGCGCCGGCCAGGGCCGTTCGCTCGATCCGCATGTAGGGCACCGCCCGGACACCTGCCATGTCCACGGAAACACCGGCACGAGACCGGAGCGTGGAACCACCCTCGGTCGTGGCGTATTCGAGGCGCCCATCCAGGTAGAGGTAGTTGCGTTGCGCGTCCGGGCGCCAGAAGGCATTGACCTGGAATTGCGATCGCCGGTTGAGCGGATTCAGGATGGGTGAGTCTGCATCGCGCGTGAAGAAGGTCGCTTCCGTCCCCAGCCGGAGATCGAGCGTCGGCTCGTAGGAGAAACGGGCGCGGCCGTACCCGTGCAGCACGAAGCTCGCTTCTGCGGTCCAGGCGCCGGCCACGGTGCCGATGGCATTGACGTACGGGTGGAAGAGGTCGGGCGCGCTGTCGCGCCAGAAGCGGTCCATTCCGGCGCCGAGGGTCCAGCGGCGGCTCACACCGGCACGCAGGTCGAGGTTCGCCGCGGCGTCGCACAGGTCAAAGCGACACTGGCCACCTGAGGCTCCGTATTCCACTCGCCCGGATGGCAGCAGCGCGCTCGGCACCAGGTACTTGCGGCTGAACTCGCGCCGCTCGCCATACGGACCGTACGCCACGAAGTCCACCGGATTCTCGCCATAGAGCACCGGGAGCTCCACCGAGTAGGTGCCGTCCGCGCGCACGCTGTCCACGCCCACGAGCACGCCGTTGCGGTAGGCCTCCAGCTGCCAGCCGGGCGGCAGGTGGCCGGCGTAGGCGATGTCGCTGATCAGTGACGGCCGCAGGTAAGGCGCGTTGGTGACATACAGACCGCGGATCGAGCGCGGCGTCTGCCCTGAGCCGAGTCCGTCACCGATTCGCACCTGCCGCAGCCATGGCTGGTTGCGCCAGACACCGAGCCAGCTGCCATCCACCCGCACGTCGCCGGTGGACGCAGGGCCTTCACTGCGCAAGCCAAGTTCCAGGGAACCGCCGGCGACCGCAGCGCCACCTGCCAGGCTGTAGGACGCGCCGCCAAAGACATCGTTGCTGGGAGAGAAGAGAGAGTAGTCGAGTACGAACCCGTCCACGGGACGGCGGCCGGTACCAAGCACAAGGCTTGGAAGCGCCTCGGGTGATTCTCGAAGCAGTGAGGCGCGAGCGGCTTCGCGCTGGAGCCGGAGTCCAAGCGGGAGCCGGTCCGGATTCCGGATCACGACTTCGGTAGCACTCCAGTCCACGACGATGTCGAGGTCGAGCAGCTTCCCGAGGATGCGAGCGGACAGGTAGAGCTCGGCGGGGTCCCGCTGCAGCTCCAAGGGCCCGAGCGGCACCGATTGCCGCCCGAACGAGGCAGTGCCCGCGGCGGCATCCACCATGAACGGCACATGGCGCGGCTCGATGGTGGCTCGCATGACGTCGCTGGAGTCCACATCCACGCGAATCTCCGCCAGCGCCAGAAACTGCGAGAGCGGGATCAGCGCGTCATTGCCGACACGATACGCGAGGACGGTGCGGGCCACGAGCCGGCCCAGCCGCAACTCCACGATGGCCGGCACCGGCACGGTGTCGGCCGGCTGCTGGGCGGCGGCACGGCCCGGCGCGAGCAGCGCGAGCAGCGGGACGACGTGCGCGAGACGTAGCCGGCCCGCCATCGCTCAGGGAATGACGACCGGTAACGAGTCGCGTGCCGCGCGGAACGGCAGCAGCGACTCCGCCGGCAGGTCGGGCCGCCCGGGCGTCACTTCCATGCGCAGCATGTAGCGGCCGGGCGGCACGGAATCCAGCGGGATGGTGAACCTCGGCGTGATCGGCGCGTACACCGAGACGGGAAGCGTGAAGTGGCCGCGCAACGTGCCGGCGGAATCACTCAGCGTCCCACGCGCCGTGGCAAGCAGGGCGGCGTTGCCTGCGTGGGCAATGCGCGCATGCACCACGAGGGAATCGCCGTCGGTGAACGCGTGGAGACTGTCGAGCACGGCGCCGGTCTCGACCTTCCCGTTGCGATAGAGAATCGGCAGGATGGTACGCACCTGCATCGGCAGGCCGATCGTTACGCTCCCCGAGTCGGAGGGCGCGTTGACGGCGAGCTTCCCGCCGCGCGCCAGCACCACCAGCCGGGCCCAGTACTCCCCTTCCGGCAGGTCTGCGGGGGGCGTGATCAGCAGCCGGACCACTTGCTGGGCCTGGGGCTCGATGCTGGCGCGCCGTGGGAAGATC
>CBINCZ010000027.1:0-12065 GCA_966249295.1 uncultured Gemmatimonadales bacterium | reverse complement strand
CCAGTATCGGCGTCCAGAAAACTCGGCCCGTTGCTTCGGATTTTGCCGCTGGCGGCGCCCCCTGCTTTCGCACGCTCCGAAGCACCACCGCCAGCACCAGAAACGCCACCAGGCCTGGCAGCAGTCTCAGCTCGATCACCCGGTGCACATCGGTGCCCCGCGCGAGCAGGGCCCACGCGGCCAGTGAGCCCAGCACCGCACCGAAATGATCAGCGGCGCGATGGAAGCCGAACGCGCGCCCCCGTGAGGCGGGCGGCGTGAGATCAGCGATGAGGGCATCGCGTGGCGGCGTCCGGAGCCCCTTGCCGATACGGTCCACCACCCGGAACCCGATCACCTGCCAGGCCGCGCTGGCCACCGCGATGAGCGGCCGGATCAGCACGGCGCTCAGGTAGCCGCCCAGGATCAGCGGCTTCCGCCAGCCGGGCCGGTCCGAGAGCCGCCCGCTGACCCATTTGAGGGCCGCCGAGGTGAGGTCTGCCGCCCCGTCCAGCGCCCCCAGGGCCACCGCCCCGCCCCCCAGCGTGAGCACAAAGGCCGGGAGGACGGGGTAGACCATCTCGCTGGCGAAGTCGTTAAATAATGAAACAAACCCCAGCCCGCGCACTGGCTTGGGGACCACCACCTGGCCGCCCTGCTCGCCCTGCTCGCCTTGCTCGCCCTGACTATTTTCCGCCATGGATCAGACCCAGTTGACCTTCCAGGAAACCAACCTCTGGGACACCCCGATCCGGGACCTCGGCCTCACCATCGAGGGCACCCGGCTGGAGCCGATTGTCGCGGAGTTCCTGCGCGAGCTGGATGCGCGGGGCATCCGGCTCCGGCCCCGTTTCTATCTCTCGTCCGAATGGGGCGTCCCGTTCGAGACCATCTCAATTGCCATTCCGTTCTACCTGGCCGATCCGGAGCTGATGAAGCTCCATCGCGAGCGGGTCGGCGTGATCGAGGGCCTCGACCGGGAGGACGTGCTGCGTTATCTCCGGCACGAGATGGGGCACGTCATGAACTACGCCTACCGGCTCTATGATACGGAAGAATGGGTCAAGCTGTTCGGGTCCATCAGCCAGCCGTACGAGGACGACTATACCCCGCAGCCCTTCAGCCGGCGCCATGTGCGCCATCTCCCCGGCTGGTACGCCCAGAAGCATCCAGACGAAGACTGGTCGGAAACGTTTGCCGTATGGCTGACGCCGGGCGCGGACTGGTATGCCGATTATCGCGCCTGGCCGGTGGCACTGGGCAAGCTCAAGTATTGCGACCGGATCATTGCGCGGGTGCGTGACACGGCGCCGATCGTCACTGATGATGCCCTCGATGAGGACGTCGCGGAAATCGCGTATACCCTGGAAGACTTTTACGACGACGCCGAGGACCTGCGCGACGAGCTGCCACCGGGCATCGACGGAGCCCTTCGGGCCATCTTCCGCGATTTCAGCCGCCGGCAGGCCGACGCCCAGCAGCCGCTGATGCCGGCGGCCACACTGCTGCGGCGGCTCGAGCGTGACCTGATGAGCAGCGTCTTCCGCTGGACCGGGCACTTCCCGGAGCGCACCAGTCTCCTGGTTCGCCATCTGGCCGAGCGCGCGACCAATCTGGGGCTGGGCTATGACGCGTCACGCGAGGACCAGGTACGGGTCGCGGTCACCACGTTCGTCACGGCGCTCGCCATGAACTTCATCCATCGCGGGGCCTACTTGCCGTAGCGCTCCAGCGCTGCGTCCACGATCTTCCCGATCATTTCCTCGTAGGTCATCCCGGCCGCGCGCGCCGCCATGGCAAACTCGGCCGTCTCCTCGAGATAGCAGCTCGCGTTCACCTCGAGCACGTAGATCTCGCCGGTGCCGGTGAGCCGCAGGTCCACGCGGCCGTAGTCGCGCACGCGGAGCGCGCGATACGCATCCAGGGACACCTTGATGAGCCGGGCCCGCAGCTCGTCCGGGATTTCCGCGATGACGCTGTTGGTGCCCTTGTATTCCCGGCTCCGGATGTTCCACTTGGCGCGGCTGTCGAGGATCTTGGGCTGGTCCTCGGGGAAGCCGGTGAAGTCGACCTCCACCGGCGGCAGGGCGAGCGGCTTGTTGTTGCCGAGGATGCCGACATAGAACTCGCGGCCCTCGATGTACTCCTCGGCGAGCGCCGCGTCGTTGAGGTCGCGGTGGATGGCGGCGACCCGCTTCATCAGGGCGCCGGTATCGTGCACCAGCGAGTTGGCGGCGATGCCGATGGAGGCATCGGCGCGAAGCGGCTTGACGAAGAGCGGCATCCGCAGGTTGCCGCCGGTCTCGAACCCCTCTGACTGCGAGAACACCGCGAACCGCGGATAGAGACTCCCCTCATAGTCCAGCAGCTTCTTGCTCAGGCCCTTGTCCTGGCTGAGGTAAAGGTCGCCGGGCCCGCCGCCGGTGTAGCGAACCTCCTGGGTCTCCAGCAGGGCCGCCACCAGCATGTCGCCCATCACGCTGTCGCCGAACATCTCGGCCATGTTGAAGACCAGCTCCGGCTTCCGGCGCGACAACCCCTTGAGGAACTCGGGCACGTCGCTGAAGAGCGGAAGGACCGACACGCTGTGTCCCAGCTTCCGGAGCGCGCGGACCACCTGTGCGACGACCACATCCAGGTCTTCCTGGGTCGGCCGCACCGTCTCCACCGACGTGAGGACGGTGATTTTCATTCGTCGAGCCCCATGCCCCAGCGCGCCAGCGCGAACGGCAGCCCGCCATAGGCAAACAGGTTGCGATGAAAATCAGCGAGGGGCGCCGAGGCGCCCGCGCGCTGCCGCCAGGCATCGCGCAGCGCCAGCAGGTCACGGCGACCGATGGCATAGGAGAGCTGGTACGTGGGCATGGCGCAGTAACGGCGCACTTCGGCCTCGGCCTTCCGGCGTTCCATCGGCAGGATGTCGGTCATCCGGTTCACCGCCTCGCCAGGAGTCATGTCGCGGGTGTGCAACCCCACGTCCACGATGATCCGCACCGCACGCCACAGCAGGTCGTTCAGGTGAAACAGCTGCGATTCCGGTGTCACGAAGTAGCCGGACTCGAACATGAGCGTCTCGGCGTAGAGCGCCCAGCCCTCCACGTTCACCGGCGTGCGCACGTGGCGGCGCACCTCCGAGCGAAGCGCCTGCGCTGCCGTCACCTGGATGTGATGCCCGGGGTACGCCTCGTGCACCACAATGGACGGAATTTCATGCACACACTGTACCGCGACGGTCCCGTCCGACGGCGGCGTGACAAAGAAGAGCCCCGGCCCGCCCAGCTCTACCGGCGGCGGCTGGTACGCGGCGAATGGCACGAGGGATTGGAGAAATGCGGGCGTCGGCGTGATCTCGAGCGGCACGCTGGTGGCGGGCACCAGCGCCAGCTCCTCGATGAAGCGGCGGCTGCGTTCCGCCTCCTCGCGGTACGCACCCAGCACGTCGCCGGCCGGCGCCTCCTCGCGCAGGCGCTCCAGCTGGCTGCGCCAGTCCGCCGAGCCGCCGAGCCGCCGAGCCGCCGCGGTGAGGCGCTCCTGGGTGCCTTCAATGAGATGCATCCCGTAGCGCCACAACTCGGGTGCGCCACCCCGAATGGCATGCTCATGATGCAGGCGCCGCTCGAACTGCTCCTCGCCCACGGCGTAGGCACGCTGATCGTCCGACGGGGCAATGTCGCTACCGAGCGCGCGGCCGAATCCGGTGAGTGCCTCGAGCGCCTCGCGACCTGCTGACTCGAGTTCGCCTGCCATGCCGGGCGCGGCATCGCGAAGCACGCTCACCGCGCGCGCAATCAGCTCCCCGCCGCCACCCAGCGACGCCAGTGCCGAATCCACGAATACCAGCGGTGGATTGTCGAGCGTCGCGCGCGCCTGATCGAGAAAGGCGGGCGCGGACTTGAGGCGATCGAGCGCCGCCGGTGCACGCTCGGCCAGGGGGCCCTGCCGCACCAGCAGCGAGAAGATCCCATCGAAAAAGTGGGAGAGCCAGAAGCTGGGGTTCTTGAGGTGAGGGCGTTCGTGCTCAAAGCGGAAGACCAGCGTGCGCAGGTCATCGAGCAGCGCGGTGCGGTCTATCTCGCTCGCGAGGTCGGGAGGCTCCAGTTCCTCGATGGCACCCTCGAGCGACCGGAACGCCGCCAGGTGCGCCCGCATCGACTCGGCGTCGAAGCTGCCCAGCCGGCCGTCCTGGGCCGCGACGCCATCACTGCTTGCGTCGGATGGATCGAAATGCCACTTCAGGTCCAGGTAGGAGCGGCAGAGATCGTCCACGGCGCCCATCGGTCAGTGCGTCCGGACTTCCGAATGGTCGCCCAGCGAGGCGGAGCCGTTGAGGCCTTCGATCGCGACGCCGGTGCCGAGCATCGAGTGGCTGAGCCGGGAATTGACGATGGCGCAGTCGCGCCCGGTGATGAGGTGGCTGAGCTGGCTGCCGCGAATACGGGAGCCGGATTCGATCGTGACGTTTGGGCCGATAGTGCTGGACTCGATCTCCACATCGTCCTCGATCAGCACGGGATCGTGGATGGTCACACCCGGGTAGTCACGGTGACGGGCCCGGCCCTTCCGCAACAGAATCTCGTTGGTTTCCAGCAGGGTGTCGAGCTTGCCGCAGTCATACCAGCCGCCCACTTCCGCCGTCAGGATCCGGCGGCCGTGGTCAATCATGTGCTGGAACGCGTCGGTGAGATAATACTCGCCCTTGTTCGCGGGCGACGACAGGACCTGGTCCACCCCGGCCCAGAGCGCTTCAGTGTCGCGGATGAAGTACAACCCGATGTTGGCGAGCCGGGAGATCGGTTCCGACGGCTTCTCGACGATCTTCGTCATGTAGCCCTTGTCGTCCGTCACCACCACGCCGAAGCGCTGGTAGTCTTCCACCTCCTTGGCCCAGATGATCCCGTCGGCATCGGTGCGGTTGACCAGCGTGAGATCCGCCTCGAAGACCGTGTCCACGAATACGATGAGCACCGGACCCTGGACATGGGGACGGGCCAGGTTCACCGCGCCGGCGGTGCCGTCCTGCACCGTCTGCTCGATGAAACGCGACGGCCAGCGGTAGCGGCTCCGGGCGTACTGCTCCACCTGCTCCTTGAGGTGACCGGTAATGAAGACCAGCTCCTCAACATCGAGCCCTTCCAGCCGGTCCATGACCCAGTCCATCACCGGCCGGCCGGCCACGCGCAACAGCGGCTTGGGCGTCAGGTGCGTGTGAGGGCGGAGCCGGGTGCCCTTGCCGGCCAGAGGGATGATGACCTGCATCGCGTCAGCTCCTTCCGTACCGGTCTTCGAGGCGCACGAGGTCGTCGAGCTCCGGCGTGGAGGCCTCCAGCACGTCGCTGTCCACCACCGCCTCGATCTGGTGCACCAGCTTCGCGGGAATGTGCACGCTCTCACCTTCCCGGAAGGGCCGAGCCCTGAGCGTGTCGCCATCCATGGTGCGGAGGATCAGCTCGCCACGCAGAACATGCATCGTCTCATCCTTCTGGTTGTGGTACTGCAGTGAAAGGATGTGACCGGCCTTCACGTGCAGCAGCTTCCCCACGTAGCTCCCGGCCCGGGCCCAGATCAACTCGTGGCCCCACGGCTTCTCCACCCGGTACGGCACCTCCGGCATTACCCCTCCGCCAGCGTGAGTTCAAAGGACGACGGCGTGGTGATGCACGCCTGAACACAGACTCCGCAACCCACGCATCCCTCCTGATGGATGCTCGGATGCCCCTGCTCATCGATGACCAGCGCCGCTTCACCCATGGGACACGCGTCGGCGCAGACTCGGCACGCGGAGCCGTCGAACGTGATGCACCGATCGGGCCGGAACGAGAGCTCCGCCAGGCGGTATCCGCTCCAGCCGAGTTCCGGCGCGGTCAGCGCGCCGGTGGGACAGGCCGCGACGCATGGCATGTCGGGACACGCAATGCACGGCTGCACCTTGGGATCAATGTAAGGGGTGCCGGCGGCAAGCCCGCCCTTGGCTCGCACGGTGACGATAGCATGCGGTGGGCAGACATCGGTGCAGGCGCCGCACCGGCTGCATGCTGCCAGGAAGCCGATCTCCGGCAGCGCGCCGGGCGGCCGCATGTAGCGCGTGGCAACCACGCGCTCCTCGGTGTGCTCCAGCACGTTGCCCAGCCATTTCTCGATGGCGGAGCGGAAGAGCGTGCGACGGTTGGAGTCGATCATGAAGAATCGCTAAGCGCTTAGCGCTGAGCGCTCAGCGCCCTCACCACGCCGGCTCAAAGCTGAACGTCCAGCGAAACGCCACGGGTTCGAGCGTATCGCGGTCGTCGGCCAGCTCTTCCCGGTCCACCCAGAGCGGGAAATCCACCCGGGTCTGGAAATCGGTCTGCCCGATACGGTGGCTGGCGCGGATGCCGACGCCGGCATCGCCGGTAAGCCGCATGTGACCGGTGACGGGATCGGCAAGATCGCCGTCGGCCAGTGCGCCGTCGCCGAAGAGCGCGAGCGACACGTTACGGAAGAGCCCGCCGCCCCGACGGCCGTAGAGCTGTGCCCCGAGCTCCAGGTTGAGCGCGATCACGTCGGGCGCCGCAAGGTTGTGGTCGAGACCGCGCACGTTGGCATCGCCTGGCACGTGATAGTGAATGTCCTCCTGCCGGAAGAGCGACCCGCGCGACCGGGTGAACGGATTCCAGAGCTGTGCGTAAGGCCCGGCGCCCGCCATGAAGAATTGCCGCTGGCGGATTTCGGGACCCTTGGTGGCAAAGGTGCCGGCGAAGAGTCGAGAGTCGAGGGTCACGCGTCGAGAGAGTGCGCGACGTGCTGTCGCTTCGATGAAGCCCCGGAAGTAGGCGCCAAGCTCGCTGCCGGCGCCGGCGGGCGCACCGATGCCGGGGTGCTGGTACGCGCCGCCACCAGCGACGCTGGCGCGGAGTCCCAGGGCCCATCGCCCGGCCTGGCTCGTGAGGCCCGCATGCAATTCCAGCTCGCCGGAGCCACCGTCGCTGTAGGCGCCGGGCTCGAGATATGCCGGATCTGTGACACCGACCCACTGGACCTGCAGGCCAACCGTGGGAATGGTGCGGCTCTGCAGCGAGCGGTTCAGGTTCCAGTCGGCGCCGATCCTGGCCGCGCCCCGCCCTTCGACGCGCATCCCTTCGGCCTCGACCGAGAGGCCCGGCGCACGGAGCCAGGTGGGATTTCGCATCCGGATCGCGACGTCGGGGTCGTTCTGGTCCGGATTGTCCTCATTGGCCCAGCCGGTTCCGATCGAGAACTGGCTCTCGTTCTGGTCGAAGCGGCCGAGGTAGTTGGTGCGCTCACGCAGGCCGAGGGTGATGCCGCCGACCGAGTTGTACCAGACGGTGGGCGCATAGCTCATCGCGAGCTTGTCTCGGTAGACTGGCTGCGATAAGAACTTGTCCACGCCCAGCTTCACCGGTCCGGGTCCGCCGAGCAGCGACTTGAGGGTCACACCATAGTGCCGCTCGTTGTTGAGCATGTTCCAGTCGTGGGTGCGCACCCGGGGATCGAGCCGGATGGCCGACGGCTTGACCGGCGTGGTCACTTCCACCCACTGCTTTTCGGCCAGCCCATCCACCCGCTTCACAACGGTGTCGCTGCCGGCGATGACGGCGACTTCCACCGGCAGCCGTCCTTCCGCGTGCCGCACGACTTCCACCCGGGTCCGCCAGGAACCATCGGCCTGCCGGTCGCGCTTGACCCGCCCGATGCCGTAGTCGTAGAGCGGCGTGCCGTGCAGCCATTGCCCGAAGAAGGTGGAGAGATTCATGCCCGACACTTCCTCCGCTACGTCCCGGAAGGCAGCTTCGTCCACGTGCTTGAGCTGCCAGCGCTGGTAGAAGGTGCGGAGGATTTCCCGCATGGTGTCGTCGCCCACGATGTAGCGCAGGAACTCGTAGAACATCTGGCCGCGGGTGTAGATCGCGATGTTGTAGCTGGTGAAGTCGCGGTACTGGTCGCTCACCAGGCTGGCCGGCTCGCTCATCCCGTCGAGGTCCAGATTGAGGATGAACCGTTCGGTGCCCGGCCACTGGTCCTGGCCCGACTGCACCTCCGCGAACCACGCCGACTGGAAGCTGGTGAAGCCCTCGTCCAGGAAACCCTCGCGCCATTCGTTGTTGGCGAGGATGCCCATGGTGTAGTTGTGCCCCAGCTCGTGGACAATGAGCCCCTGCCCGGCCGAGCCGTTGTGGATCATCATGGGGAACTCGGTGCCGCCCCCTTCGATCCGGTGCACGTTGGTGATCTGGGGCCAGTCGAACTTGCCATAGAGCGAATCGAGCCAGCCCAGCGCGATCTCGGTGCGCTTGACCGCGACGCCGTTGCCCCAGCTCTTCTCGTCACCCGGCTGATAGAGCACGTGGACGGCCACGTCCTTGTAGCGTCCACCTTCATACCGGTAATCCGGCGCCATGGACATGGCAAAGTGATGCGCGTCGTCGGCGTACCAGATCAGGTGCTTGCGACCATTGGACGCGGGCGTGCACTGGTCGCGCAATGCCGCGGTCTTCGAGCCGTAGAAGTCGCGCTGGTATTCGACCGGCGAATCCTTCAGTTGATTGGCGCGCTCCCAGCCGGGGTCGCCGCATACCGGTACGCCGGTGGCGCCCACCACCTGATCCTCAGGCACGTCGAGCCGGACCGTGAACGAGCCGAACTCGCCGTAGAACTCGCCTGCCGGATAGAGCGGGTGCTCTTCCCAGCCGTAGCGGTCATACACCACCACCTTGGGATACCACTGCGCAAAGTCGAAATGCCGGCCTCGGCGTCCCTGACGCCGTGGCACGGTGGAGGGCCGGGCGTCCCAGTCCATGTTGATGTCCATGGAGGCACCGGGCGCAAGCGGTTCCGGCAGCATGAAGCGCACGATGGTGCTGTCGGGTGCAAAGGGATAGATCGCCTCGACCGGCTGGCCCATGATGCGCACGTTGCGCACGTGATTGAACCCGTAGTCGGGATCCTTGAGGCCGTTGAAGCGGCGCCGTCCTTCCACCGAATCGGCGTCGGACCAGCGCGAGCCGGGCCGGAACGCATTCAGGTGCAGGTGCAGTGCAAACGACGTCAGCGTATCTGGCGAATTGTTGGCGTAGTGGATCAGCTCCGTCCCGCCAAGGACACCGGTCGGTTCGTCCAGCCGGGCCGTGATGTCGTAGGCCACGTGCTGCTGCCAGTAGGGAGTCCGGGGGCCGGCCTGAACCGGCTGCTGGATGACGGTGGCGAGGAGAAGGAGAGGAAGCATGGCGTCGTGGGTTGAGAGCTAGGAGCTGAGAGCTAACAGCTAAGAGTCAGGCGGACGAAAGATAACCCGAAAGGCAGAGAGGGCCTCCGGCAAACCGGAAGCCCTCTCATCTACCGCTCTCAGCTCTCAGCTCCTAGCTCCCAACCAGCTGCCTTCTCAACCTCGTCATCCGCCGCCGCACCGAGCCGTCATAGACCCGCTCGCCCACGCGCACGATGGTGCCGCCCAGAATGTCGGGATCCACCGAGAATTCGGCGACGACGTCCTTGCCGAGCGCCTTGACCAGCGCGGCACGGACCTGCTCCCGCATCTTCTCATTGGGCTCGCGCGCCACCACCACGCTCGCCCGCACCCGGTTGTGCTTGACGTCGAGCTCGGCCTGGTAGGCATCGGCGATCTCACTGAAGAGGCCCTGGCGCCCACGACGCACCACCGCCTGCAGGAACAGCACGAACTCGCGCGGGGCATCGGGCAGCGCCCGCGCCAGCAGCTCCGCCTTGGCCGACTTGGGAATCCGGGGCGACACCAGCACCGCTTCCGCCTCGGGCGAGCCGCTCACCGCGTCCGCCACGGCACGGATCAGCTCGGCGAACTGCTCGGTGCGTCCGCTGTGCTCACCCAGGGTGAACAGCGCCTCGGCGTAGTTCCGGGCGACGGCCGGCGCGCTCAATGCTGGGGCTCCAGCGTCGCGAGGTAGTCGTGCACCAGCTGGCGGTCGGCGTCGCTATCGAGCCGCTGGCGAATGAGGCGACCGGCCGCGGCGAGCGACAGGTCCACCGCCTCGCGACGAAGCTCGGTGACCGCGCGCTGCCGCTCCTCGGCCAGCTCGCGCCGGGCCCGGGCCAGCAGCTCTTCCTGCTCCTGCCGAGCCTTCTCCATGACCAGCGCCCGCTCCTTCTCGGCGGCACCCTGGGCCTCGTTGATCAGCTGGTGCGCCTGGGCCCGCGCATCGGCGAGGAGCTTCTTCTGCTCCTCCAGCACCTTGGCCGATTCCTCGCGATTCCGGGCGGCCTCGGCGATCTGCGCCTCGAGCGCCTTCTCGCGCGCCTCGACCGCGCCCAGGATCTGGGGCCAGGCAAACTTCCAGAGCACGGCCACGAGCAGCGCAAAGATCACGATGGTCCAGAACATCAGCCCGCCCTCGACCGTGAGCGGACCGGCCACGGGGGCTTCCTGGAGCGCGAGGGCTGCAAGCAAGAACGAAGTCATGCGACTCTCTCCGAGAGAGACGGGAAGTCGGGAGGACGGGAAGATGGGAAGTCATCGAGGACTTCCCGCCTTCCCGCCTTCCCGTCCGTCCGCCTTAGAACGTCACCTTCCCCTGAATCAGGAACGCAATAACCGCGACGAAGAGCGCCACGCCTTCGACCAGGGCCGCGGCAATCAGCATCGCCGTCTGGATACGCGCGCTGTTGTCGGGCTGGCGGGCCATGCCCTCCACCGCCTTGCCACCGGCGAAGCCGATGCCGATGCCGGCACCAACCACCGCGAGGCCGCCGGCCAAGCCGGCACCAATGAGACCGTACCCCTTGCCGCCTGCAGCCGACGCGACCTGGGCCACGTCCTGCAGCATCGCGAGCATGTGTACCATGTTCTGCTCCACTTACCCTGGAGATCGCTGGTTGTCTGCACCCGCCGCTCGGTGCGCCGACTCTCCGGATCGGCGACTCCGCGGTAACCCGCCGGCGCCCCGAAGGGCAGCGGGTATCGGCCACCGGACGGTGGCGTACTGTGCCGGAGCGCCGCGAGTGCACGGGCACCGGTAATGGACCCGGGACTCGGGACGCGGGAGGCGCGTCTCGAGTCCCGCGTCCCGAGTCCTAATGTGCTTCCTGCATCAGCCCGATGAAGACCGCCGTGAGCAGCGCGAAGACATAGGCCTGCAGGAACGCCACAAACACTTCGAGGAGCATGATCCCCGTCGCCATCAGCGACGAGGCAATGCCCACGGAGAAACTCTTGAAGATGAACGTGAGCCCGATCAGCGCCAGCACCAGCACGTGGCCCGCCGTCATGTTGGCGAAGAGCCGTACCGCGAGCGCAAAGGGCTTGGCCAGCTTCCCGATCAGCTCGATCACCGTGAAGATGGCGAGCATGACAGGCTTGAGCAGCATTCCGCCCACGCCGCCGGGAAGGCCGTGCGGGAGGAAGAAGATGGTGCCCATGTAACCCTTGAAGCCCAGCGCCTTCATGCCGGAGATCTCGATCACCAGGAACGCCACCAGCGCGAGCCCGGCCGTCACCGAGATGTTGCCGGTCGGCGTGGCGCCCCAGGGGAGGAGGCCCAGCAGGTTCATCACCAGGATGAAGAAGAACAGCGTCAGGAGGTAGGGTGCGAACGCCGCCGCATGCGGCCCGGCGTTGGGGAGCACCACGTCCTGCCGGACCCAGAGCGCCGTCGCTTCCATGGCGCTGGCAAAGCCCTTGGGCGGCCGGCCGGCCCGCTGCGCCTTCTGCACCGAGCGGCCGCTCAGGATAAACGTGAGCGCCACGACGATGGCGGCGAACAGCATGAAGACGGTGTGCTTGGTGGGGCTCAGGTCGATGGCATACTTGCCGACGCGGATCGGTTGCCAATGCGGCAGGTGCCAGACGATCCCGAACGGCAGTTCGATCTCGTCCGAGTTGCCGATATGGTGCAGGATGTCGATCTCGGTTTCCTTGCCCCGCTCCGCAGCATGCTCACCGGCGGTCTCGTGTTCCTGGGCAGCCAGCGGCGCGGCCTGCGAGATGCCTGCAAGGCCAAGGACAAGGATGAGGGACAACCAGCGTACGATTCGCATCATGGCCGTCAGGTGCGAGGAAGTGCGGCCAGCGCCACGACGCCCTCCACCAGGAGCAGCGCCGCCAGCAGGCCGGCCAGTGTCAC
>CBINCZ010000026.1:0-12156 GCA_966249295.1 uncultured Gemmatimonadales bacterium | reverse complement strand
GTGCCTCGGGGGCGAGTGCTGCGAACATGAGCAGACCCACGTCGAGTCCGGCATCGGTTGCCACGACGCAGGTGGTGGAGCGATATCCGGCGTCACGCACGATATCTTCCAACAGCGCCAGTTGCTCCCGGCCGATGCTGGGCGGTTCGGGTACGGCGAGGCGGTCGGCGGCAAGCGCTTCCGGCCCGAGCAGCACCGATCCGCCAGCGGCGGGATAGAGCCAGAAGCCAAAGAGATCGTGCGGGATTTCGCTGGCGAGAGAGACGGAAAGCGCTTCGTGCCAGGTGGCGCGGGTGACCTCGTCCGCCGGATCTTCACCGGGCCTGAGCAGGGGCACGAGCGGCCCCTCCCCCAGAAACTGGATGGGGACTTGGCGCTCCGGGGGCGTCTCATCGGCGGACATGGGTGTCCGCCCAAGCGCAGGAGCCGTGCCCCGGCCCGGGGCCGGATCCCGCAGCGTAAATCATTGTGTAGCAACGCA
The DNA here is from genome assembly GCA_966249295.1 of uncultured Gemmatimonadales bacterium. Taxonomy (GTDB): domain Bacteria; phylum Gemmatimonadota; class Gemmatimonadetes; order Gemmatimonadales; family GWC2-71-9; genus CAMLHP01. The sequence continues at coordinate 11,675 of CBINCZ010000026.1, read as the reverse complement.
CTATGGCAGCATTGCCGACCGCCTGAAGGGCGGACCTCGGTATTTCGCAACAACTTACCCGCGTCCGGCCAACGGCCGGCGCGCTCGGAGGAGGCAGGAATTGGGCACGGTCAAGCTGAAAATTGACGGGATGTCATGCGGGCATTGCCTGCGCACAGTGAGTGATACGCTGCGTAATGCACCCGGAGTGGTGCAGGTAGGAACGGTCGAAATGGGCCGGGCCGAGGTGACAATCGATGGTGCGGTGACCTCACCCGCCAAGGTGGCTGAGGCGGTCAGTGAGGCGGGGTATGGGGCGACAATAGTCGGCTAGACGGCTGGACGGCTGGACGGCTAGAACGCCAGGGCAAGAACCAGCCGTCTAGCCGTCCAGCCGTCCAGCCGTCCAGCCGTCTCAAGCCGCAACTCCCCCTCCGCTTCCCCGGTACGCACCTTGCTCCCTAGCTTACCGAGCAGTGTGATCATGTGATTCTGGCAGCGAGGTGATGGCGTAGTGGCAGGACGAGTATTTGGTGCGGTGGCAACCGCACTCCTGTTCGCAGGAATACCAACAACCAGGACCGCAGCTGGCATCGAGCCGTCAGCTGCGGCCGTTCGCGCGGCCGCCGATTCCGGCGCGTCCACTCTTTCCAACGAACTCATGCACGCCGCGAGTGCCGCCGGGCTCAGCACCAATGTGCTGGCACTCGCCGTCGAGGCGCACAACCGCGTGGTCGCCGAGGGACGGAGCAGCAGTCCGCTGCTCACCGTCATCGATTACAGCAAGCTCTCGCGCGAGAAGCGGCTCTGGGTACTGGATCTTGATCGGGATTCGGTCCTGGTGCACACGCTCGTGGCGCACGGCAGGAACAGTGGCGGTGACCGGGCCACGCACTTCTCCAACGATCCCGGCAGCAACCAGTCGAGTCTCGGCACCTTTGTCACGGGACGCACCTATGTCGGCGCGCACGGACTTTCCCTCCGGCTCATCGGGCTCGATCCCGGCGTCAACGACAACGCGCTCGCCCGCGCCATCGTGATCCACGCCGCCGACTACGTCAATCCCGGCATCGTCAACTCGCTGGGCCGCCTCGGCCGCAGCCTCGGCTGCCCTGCGCTGTCGCCCGACGTGGCACCGGAGATCATCGAGTTGATCAAGGATGGGACGGTGGTTTACGCCTTTGGCGGACGGCTAGACGGCTAGACGGCTAGACGGCTAGACGGCTAGACGGCTAGACGGCTAGAACCCGAAGGTAAAAACCAGCCGTCCAGCCGCCTGATCGTCCAGCCGCCTATCCCAGCAAATCCGCCAGTCCCGCCGTCCGCAGCAGTCGCGCGTAGCGTGAATCGCGCGCCAGCCCGTGGTGATCGTAGGGAAAATCGGTGAGTACACGACGCAGACGGCCGGGCCGGTTGTAGTAGCTTCGCTCGACCCAATCCATGGCGCGGCTCCACTCTCCCAGCTCGGCGTGGAGAATGATGAGTCGGTCGGCGAGCTGGCGGCTGGTCCGCACCTCGGCGAACGGGTCCTCGTGCTTGGCCCGCTCTTCCAGTGCGGCCACGTCGCGCCTGAGGTCACGCTCACGCGCCTGCGGCCAGCCGAGCTCGGCCGCTTCCTGCATCAGCAGGGCGGCGCGTTCATGCTCACCGCGCACGCCCAGCAGCATCCGGCGCGCATCGAGCGCCTCGTCGTGCCGGCCCGCGCGGTGGCAGCTCATTTCCAGCCGTTCGAGCGCGGCCTCGTAGCCCGGCGCCAGGCGGAGCGCCTCGCGCAGCGGCGTGATGGATTCGTCGTAGCGGCCGAGCGCCATCAGGATGTCGCCCAGGCCCACGCGCTGGAAGGCGGCGCGGGGCGACAGGTCCACGGCGATCCGCATCTGTTCGAGCGCCTCAGTGAGCCGGCCGGCGATCTTGAGCCAGACCGCGTAGAAGCGCCGCCCGAAGGAGTCGCCCGGCGCCAGTTCGACGCCGCGGCGTAGCTCGCGTCCCGCTTCCTCGAAGTCGTCTTCCCAGTAGAGAAAATGCACGCCCAGTGTGCTGTGAACCTCGCCGAGGTTGTCGTCGAGGGCCAGCGCACTGAAGAGCAGTTCCTTGACGCGCCGGAACCCTTCTTCCCGGTCCACGAAACCGCGCGCGGCCTGGGTCATCACCACGCCAGCGAGCTGGGTCATCGCTTCAGAGCTCGTCGGCATCATCTCACAGGCCTTCTCGAGATAGACCCGGGCCATCTCGAGCCGGGGCCGGGTCGCTTCTCCACCTTGCGTGGCGTTGGTGCTGAGCTCGCGCCCCTTGGCGATGAGCTGGGCGACTTCCTCCGGCAACTCGCGCCGCGGCCTGACCTTGGGCACCGCCCGTGCGACGGTGCTGATATGCTCCGCCGAGTTGTGCAGGTCACGCAGTACGTCGAGCACTGCCGCCGCACTCGCCGGACGCGCCTCGGGATTCTTGGCCATGAGGTTGCGGCAGAGTGCGTCGAGACGGTGATCCACCTCGGGGCGGACGTCGCGAACCGATGGGATGGGGGCCAGGACGTGCGCCGCCAGGAGTGCCGCGGAGTTGGCCGCGGCATAGGGTGGTTTGCCGCTGAGCAGTTCGTACGCCACACAACCCATGCTGTACAGATCGGCCCGGCCGTCGGGACGCTCGCCCGACGCCTGCTCGGGACTCATGTAGGACGACGTGCCGAGCACCAGCCCCGTGCGGGTCAGCGCGCCGGTCGTGGTTTCGGTGTTGAGCGCAATGCCGAAGTCGGCGAGGATGGCGCGCCCGCCATGCCAGAAAATGTTCTCCGGCTTGATGTCGCGGTGCACCACGCCCATGCCGTGGGAGTAGGCCAGCGCCTCGGACAGGTCGGACAGGATGTGAATGACGTCGCTGGGCGGGAGCGGGCCGTTGGAGGCCAGTCGCTCGCGCAGGGTGCCGCCGTTCAGGAACGGCATCACGTAGTAGAGCGAGCCGTCGCATTCGCCGGAGTCGAAGAGCGGAACGATGTTGGGGTGGACCAGCCGGGCCGTGAGGTGGATCTCGCGATGAAAGCGGTCCGCGCCGATGGCGGACGAAACTTCGGCGGAGAGCAACTTGATGGCGACGGGGCGGTCCAGCAGCTCATCATGAGCCAGGTACACCGTGCCCATTCCTCCGCGGCCGAGCTCGCGCTCGATGTCGAAGCGATCGGAGAGCACCTAAACGCCTCAGGGCTGGGGACGGTCGGGAACGGATAGCACTGTGAAGGTACGGGACGATGGGGAGATGGCAAGGTGGACACTGGCTGTTGGCTGCTGGCTATTGGCTGTTGGCTGCTGGCTATTGGCGTGTTGCCCCTTTCTCCTGGCGGTCGATGATCAGCGCGCCAGCAGCCAACAGCCAGCAGCCAACAGCTAATAGCCAGCCCCCGTTGACCCTCGACCGTCGACCATTGACTATCCTCCCCATGCCTCGCCCCTCACCCGTCCTGCTCGCCTTGCTCGCCCTGCTCGCCCTGCCCGCCCTGCCCGCCCTGCTCTCCGCCCAAGTGCCCGACTCGTCAGCCCGCGACAGCGCCATCCCGATGCTGCCTGACATCACGGTGGTCACGCGTGCGCCAGCGCCGCTCAGCCGACTGCCGCGCGCAGTAGGGGTACTGGACTCCCTGGAGCTGCGCCGAGGACGTGTGGGGACCGGACTGGCGGAAACGCTGAATGAACTGCCCGGCGTCTTTGCCGCCGATCGTGGCACCTTTGCGCTGGACCAGCGAATCTCCATCCGCGGTGCCGGCAGCAGGGCGGCGTTCGGTAGTCGCGGCGTTACGGTGCTGCTCGATGGCATTCCCCAGACGTTGCCGGACGGGCAGAGCCAGTTCACCAACCTGGACCTGACCACCATGGACCGGGTCGAGGTGCTGCGCGGCTCGTCATCCGCCCTCTTCGGCAACGGCGCCGGAAGCGTGGTCAGTCTCACCTCTGCCCGGGCGGCCGATGCACCGCTGGCGGGGCGGGCACGGATCGTGGGCGGTGCCTTCGGCCTGTTCACATGGAACGGCTGGGGCAGCGCGCGACACGGACCGCTGAGTGCCACCGCATCACTCTCCCGCACGACCCTCGATGGATTCCGCGAGCACAGCGCCGCCGACCTCCGGCAGCTGAGCCTGAGTGCGGCGTACGACGGCGTCGCGACCCGTGTGGCCGTGCGCCTGCGCGCGGCCGACGATCCCCGCTCTGACAATCCAGGTGCGCTCACTCCCGCCGAATACTCGGCTCGGCGCGACGCGGCCGCACCCAATAATCTCCTGCGCAACGCGGGCAAGGACGTAACCCAGCAACAGCTCTCGGTGCAGGTGGCGCACGACGACGCCCACGGCAATAACCTTGAGGTCACGGCATTCGGCCTGCGACGCAACCTGCGCAACCCGCTCGCCAGTAATACGCTGGTCACCATCGGGCGACGGGTTGGCGGTGTGCGGGCCCTCGCAACCCATCATCCTCGCGCGTCCACCGCACCCGTCATTTCGCTGGGCGCCGACGCGCAGTGGCTGCGCGACGACCGCCGCAATCTGACGCCGAACGCCGGCACACCGACCGACACGACGCTCAGCCAGCTCGAGTACACCACCGAGATCGGGCCCTTCGCCCTCGTCACCTGGAATCCGCTTGCGGACTGGCTGCTCGAAGCCGGGCTGCGCCATGACGTGGTGAAATTCCGGGTGCACGACCGCCTGCTCGACGATGGCCGGGACGAGTCCGGCCGCCGCCGCATGAACGCCTGGAGCGGCAGCGCCGGGGTGAGCAGGGTCCTGACACCCTGGTTGATTCCGTACGTCAACATCTCCACGTCCTATGAGACGCCGACGACGACGGAGCTCGCGGTCCAGCAGACAGGCGCTGGTGGATTCAATCCGGACCTCGGTCCCCAGCGTACCACCAACGTGGAGCTTGGCGCACGCGGAGCCACGGACCGCCTGCAGTGGTCGCTCGCTGCCTTTCAGGCACGGATCCGCGATGCCATCGTGCCATTCGAGGAGAGCAACGGCCGCTCTTTCTACGCCAATGCCGGGCGCATCCGGAATCGCGGGATCGAGGCGTCGGCGTCGGTGCGCGTGCTGCCGAACTGGACGGCGCAGGCCGCATGGACCTGGTCGGACTACCGCTTCACCGATTACACCCTGGTCGCGGGCAGCGACACCACTCGGCTGGCCGGCCACCGGCTTGCCGGCCTGCCGAGGTCAGCCCTCCACCTTCGCGTCCGGGGCGAGCTAGGAGACACATGGGTCGCGCTGGACCAGCGGGTCACGAGCAGCGTCTGGGCCGACGACGACAACACCATACCAGTCGAGGGCTGGCATACGACCGATCTCCGCGCCGGCGCCTCGCTCACCCTCGGCCACACACAGCTCTCCCCTTTCATCGGCGTCAACAACCTATGGAACGCCCACTACGTGGGCTCCGTGACCATCAATGGCAGCGCAGGCCGGGTGCTGGAACCGGCAGCGGGAAGGAATCTGTATGTGGGGTTGGAGCTGAGAGCTGAGAGCTGAGAGCCGGCGACCGCCAGCAGCCAACAGCCGGCGACCACTGAATCCATCGGGCAGGGCCTCACGTACGGCAAGAACTACGGTTCATCTGGGAGAAAGCATGCCACAAAGACGTACCTGTCTTGTCACCTGCCTCACAATTTCACTCGCCATCGCCTGCACGCAACGCACATCGCGAACAGCCACCACTCAGCCACCGGACTCCATCCGAAGGGATCTGGCCGGAGAGTTCAATGCTACCCCGCAGCTGGATGCCAGCTACCAGGTCATCATGCAGCGCGTCGCCTCGCCGGCTTCGAGCGATACGGCGCCGCTGGTGCGGATGACGATTGGCGTGGTGGGCCTCCAGGGCGACACCATATTGCTGACCCGCGGCTGGGCTCCGACCCGAAATGGTGCCGCCGCGTCGGCGGGAGGCAACGACAGCCTCATTCTCACGCATGACGACCTCATGCCGGTGCGCGAACGCCTTGATGCGCAGGGGGCAATTCGGACATTCACCTATGATGGCCCGCACATCACCGGTACGATCGCTCCAACCGACTCGGCCCCTCGGCAGTTCGATCACACCTTCCCGGAAGCGCCGCTTGCGTTCAACGAAGTAGATCTGCTGGTTCGCTCGGCGCCATTCAGGAATGGATACAGCGTCGTCGTCCCGCTCTTCTCCGAGATGGACGAGGCAATCGAGCACGACACCATTACCGTGCTAGGGACCGAGAAACTGGGGGACCGGAACGGCTGGCGTGTCCGCTTTGCCGACCCGGCGATTGTGGCCGAGTACGTGGTAGACGAAGCGTCACGCGAGATCCTTTCGCATGAGCTCACTCAGCGGACCACGGGGGTCCGGTTGCGCTTCATCGTTGGGGGCTAGGGGCTAGGGGCTAGGGACTAGTCGCCCGAAGTGTTATTCTCGCTCAGCCAGCATTCCAGTGCTAACCCCTGACCCCTAGCCCCTAATCCCTAATCCCTAAATGCTCTTCGTCGACAACCACGATGTCACCGACGCCCGGCAGAACCTGGCGCTCGAGGAATACGTCCTTCGCAACAAGATGACCGAGGAGGATGTCCTCCTCTTCTACGTCAACAGCCCATCCATCATCATCGGCCGGAACCAGAACACGATCGAGGAAATCGATTCCGACGTGGTAGCCGAGCGGGGGATCCGGGTGGTGCGGCGGATTTCCGGCGGCGGCGCGGTGTATCACGACCTCGGCAACCTGAATTTCTCATTCATGACCCGGGACGTGCACGGCCGCTTCAACCGCTACGACACCTTCAATGGGCCGGTGGTAGATGTGCTGCGGAAGCTGGGCGTGCCCGCCGAGCTGAGCGGGCGGAATGACATCCTGGCGGGCGGGCGGAAGATCTCGGGCAACGCGCAGTTCGCCAGCGCCGGGCGGATGTTCAGCCATGGCACCCTGCTGCTCAACGCCAACCTCGACGACGTCACCGCCGCCCTTCGCCCCAAGCCGGGCAAGCTGGAATCCAAGGCGATGAAGTCGGTCCGCAGCCGGGTAGCCAACATCAGTGAATTCCTCTCGTCGCCGCTGGATGTGCGGGAACTGCGCGAGCTGATCATCGAGCGCATCTTCGGCACCCGGGACCGGAGCCGCATCACCATGCTCACGTTGACCGATGAAGACCGCGAGGGCGTGCAGAAGCTGGCGGCGGAACGCTACGACAGCTGGGACTGGAACTACGGCCAGAGCCCGCCCAGCAACCTCCAGCGCGCCATGCGCTTCCCCGGCGGCGAGATCGACATGCGCCTCAACTTGCAGGACGGCCGCATCGCCGCCATCCGGCTTTTCGGCGATTACATGGGCAGCGGTGACGTGTCGGAAGTGGAGCAGCGGCTGATCGGATTGCCCTACGACCGCGACGCGATCGTCGCGGCGCTCAGTGACATGGTGCTGGAGGAGTATTTCGGGAAGATCGGGCGGGAGGAGGTGCTGAAGGTGGTGGTGCCTTGAGGGAGCTAAGAGCTAAGAGCTGAAAGCTAAGAGCTGAGAGCGTTACCTTCGCTCAGCTCTCAGCTCTCCGCCCGATAACTGAGCTCTCCCTCCACCACCTGCGCCGCCGAGGTCCAGGGGTGCTCCTCCACCTTGCCCGGCCCCATGATGTGCAGCACCTCGAACTCCGCCCACTTCATTGCGTCGGCGATCATGCTGCGGTGGCAACGCCACCAGACGGCCTCGGCGCACATGATGACCGTGGGCACGGCACAGGCGATATTGGCCAGTTCATCGAGCGCGAGCGCGAAGTCCCCGGTTTCCATGTAGTCGGCGTAGCCACGGAATGCCGGATGGCGCCAGGCGGTGTTGACCGAATCAGGCGACACCTTGCGGCGTCCGCCGAGGCCCGGCATCCAGTAGTACTCGACTCCGGCCTGCTCGAGACTCGCCTGCAGCGCCTCCTTGCCGAACTGGGGCACCCGGCGGGAGCCGGGAATGCTCCGTACGTCAGCCAGCAGCTCGATCTGATGTTCCTTGAGGAGCGCCAGGAACTCCTCGATGGAGCGGGTGGAATGGCCTATGGTGAAGAGGGTCATGGGTCGTGAGTCGTGGGTCGCGGGCTGTGAGACCTGCGACGTGGGACTCGACGTGGATAGCTCACGACTCATGACCCGTGACCCGCGACCCGCGACCCGCGATCCACGACCTTCCGACCGATCCACCCAACAATCGCGCCGGGCACTGCGTACATCAGACCGACGACCGTGCCGATGGCCAGTTCGAAGGGCCACAGATTGTGGTCGGTCGGGTCGCGCATCGTTTCGACAATGACCCGAAGCATGATGGCCACCGGCACCGCACCCGCCGTGATAATGAGCGCACGGAGAAAACTCGCAGCGCCGAAGGCCACGAGGGCGCAGGCCAGTGCGCCGATCAGCAGCAGGGCCCGGTCGTCGAGCGCCCCGGGCAGCTTCACGGCACCATACGGAATGCGCCAGTACGGCAGCCCAACCGCCAGCACCGCCACGGCCAACGTTACCCAAACCAGCCAGGGCTTCTGCGATTGCATCTGTCCCCCTGTCGATGGGCTGCTGGCCAGCAGCCAGCTGCCGTCAACCCTCGACTCTCGACCCTTGACCCTCTACACTCCCTCTACCCCCACGTAACCCGGACCTGCCCCATGCGCAAACTGCTGTCCAGCGCCGCAGCCGCCGCGCTCCTGCTCGTCGCCCCGCCGCTCTCGGCCCAGGGCTCCTTCACCTCTGACCCGGTACTCCAGCGTATCTGGAATATCGGAATGGACAGCTCGCAGACCGACATCCTGGCGCGCACGCTGTTCGATTCCCTGGGACCCCGGCTCACGGGCTCGCCCGACCAGCGGCGTGCCAACGACTGGCTGGTCAAGATGTACAAGTCCTGGGGCATCGAGGCGCGTAACGAGCAGTATGGCACCTGGCGCGGCTGGCGGCGCGGCCATTCGCACATTGACCTGGTGTCGCCCCGCGTCCGCACCCTGGAAGGCCAGATGCTCGCGTGGAGCCCGGGCACCGGGAAGAAGGACCTCACCGCGGGCACCATCATCCTGCCGCACTTCAAGGATTCCACCGAGTTCGTGAAATGGCTGCCGCAGGCCAGGGGCAAGTTCGTCCTCGTGGCGCCCGGCCGCCAGACCTGCCGCCCGATCGAGGACTGGAGGGAGAACGCGACGCCCGAGTCGCTCAAGCGGATCATGGCCCATCGCGATTCGCTGCTGGATGAGTGGCGCGAACGCATCGCCGCCACCGGCTACAGCCTGGCCCTCGGTACTGGTTCCCTGGGACTGCGCATGGAGAAAGCGGGCGTCGCCGGCTTCCTCACGTCACGGCCCAAGGACGGCTGGGGCACGATCGAGGTGTTCGAGACCTACGATACGATCGCGCCGGCGGTGGGGCTCAGCTGCGAGGACTATGGCCTGGTCTACCGGCTCACCGAGGACGGCCGGAACCCGCAGGTCCGCATGAACCTCGACGCGGACCTGCTGGGCGAGCAGCCGGTGTTCAACACCATCGCCACGCTCCCCGGCTCGAGCAAGAAGGATGAGTACGTGATGCTCTCGGCCCACTTCGATTCGTGGGACGGCTCGTCAGGGGCCACCGATAACGGCACCGGCACGCTCACGATGATGGAAGCGATGCGGATCCTCAAGCTGGTCTATCCACATCCCAAGCGTACCATCCTGGTGGGGCACTGGAGCAGCGAGGAAGAGGGACTGGTCGGTTCGCGCGCCTTCACCGAAGACCACCCCGAAGTGGTGCAGGGGCTGCAGGTGCTGCTCAACCAGGACAACGGCACGGGGCGCATTGTGCGCGCAAGTGGTGGCGGCCTGCCTGACGCAGCGGCCCACCTGCAGAAGTGGATCGACATGCTGCCGCCGGTGTACAAGGAGCAGATCAACTTCGGCGGCGCCGGCCTGCCCGGCGGCGGCGGCAGTGACCACGCTTCCTTCTCCTGCTACGGCGCGCCCGCGCTCGAGCTTGGCGGCCTCAGCTGGGACTACGGGAACTACACCTGGCACACCAACCGCGACACCTACGACAAGGTGGTCTTCGACGATCTCAAGTCGAATGCGACGCTGTTCGCCATGCTGGCCTACCTGGCGTCGGAATCACCTGACAAGGTTTCACGGGAACGGGTGGACCTGAAGGCCCTGGCAGCAGCGCGCGAAGCGCTGGCGGATTCCGCCCGGGCCAACCCGGCCGATTCCGCGCTGGCGCGCCGGGCGGGCATCGGCAATCGCTTCCGTCGCATCCCGACCGAATGGCCAGCATGCCAGAAGGCGCCGAGGAGGACGAATCCGAGACTGAGGTGAGTCGTAGGTCGTAAGTCGTAGGTCGTAAGGCAGCGCAGCGAAGGATCTACTTACCTTGTTCGGAACAAGGTAAGTAGATCCTTCGTTCGCTACGCTCCCTTACGACGTATGACTTACGACTTACGACCCTACTCCAGCTTCCGAATCTTCACATTCCTCAGCATCAGCCGCCCGTTGTGATCGCCTTGCACGCCGATCACGCCGCGGGCGGCTTTGCCGTAGTGGGGCCAGTCGGCAAACTTGCTCTCCTTGACCTTGGCGGCCCAGTCATCGCTGCCGAGGCGGTAGCCGAGGAGCAGGGTACCATTCAGCCAGTGCTCGACGCTGTCGCCACGGACGATGATGCGAGCGGTGTTCCACTGGCCAAGGGGATTGAGGTGCCCGGCGGGCGAAGGATAGAGCGCGTAATCAGCGCCGGCTGAAGTGAGACGGCTCGCGCCATCGGGCGCGTGGGGGTCGTCGAGCAGCTGGTACTCGGGCGCGCTCCAGTAGATGTGCTCGTACTCCTCGGTGCCGCGGTAGAAGATGCCCGCGTTGCCACCCTCGGTGAGCTGCCAGTCCATCATCAGGTCGAAGTTGGCGAAGCTGTCGCGGGTGATGATGTCCTCGGCGCTCGCGTCCTTGATGATGGCCCCACTGTCCACCCGCCAGCCGGTGGGCGCCGAGTCGTTCCGGTAGCCGCGCCACTGGTCGAGTGATTTCCCGTCAGAGAGCAGCGTCCAACCCGAATCCTGCTGCGCCTGCGTCAGGGTGTTGGGGCCGGTAGCCTCGGCGACCGTCTCCGGCGCGGGCTTGGTGCAGGCGGCGAGGGCAAGGACTGTGAGCAAAGCGGAGAGTCGGTGGGTCATTGAGAGTTAAGAGTTGAGAGTTGAGAGTCGAGAGTCGAGAGTCGAGAGTCGAGAGTCGAGAGTCGAGAGTCGAGAGTCGAGCCAAAGCTCGCGCACGCGTCATTCCCGCGAAAGCGGGAATGACGAACGGGCGAGTTCCTGCTCGCACTGTCCGTCTGTCCGTCTTACCGTCCCGGATGATACACCCGCTCCGTGTGCCCCTTGAGCTGGCTGGGGTAGAAGTAGACCGGCCGCAGGTTGCCGCTGGCGTAGCGCTCGACTTCATCCTTGAAGTGGGGCGATGCGGGATGCCCGCTCTCGCCGCCGGCGGTCACGGCGCGAGCGGTCACGCTGTCGCCGAATTCCACTGCGGCCACGAAGCTGTTGCCGCTGGTGCCGTACCACCGCCTGGTACCGGGATAGGGCCGGGCCCCGAATGAGGCCAGCGACCCCCATCGGGCTGAGGTAAACGGCACCGGGTCGCTCGGCTTGTTGTCATCGAACGTCTGGACAATGCTGCTGTCGTTCCGCTGGAACCTGTTGATCTCGCCCCATGGCGTCTT
>CBINCZ010000025.1:0-12201 GCA_966249295.1 uncultured Gemmatimonadales bacterium | reverse complement strand
CGGATGCACCACCGGCCCAACGAGCTGTCGGGCGGCCAGCGCCAGCGCGTGGCGATTGCCCGGGCCCTGGTGAACCGGCCCAGCATCCTGCTCGCCGACGAGCCCACCGGCAACCTCGACAGCACCACCAGCGAGGAAATCATGGCGGTCTTCGAGGAGCTGCACGACCAGGGCCAGACCGTGGTCATGGTCACCCACGAGCCCGACATCGCCGCCTTCGCCGAGCGCGTCATCACCCTGCGCGACGGCAAGGTGGCTTCCGACCGCGCCACCGGGGAAAGCGCCGCCTGATATGCCGCTGCTCGAAGCGGTCCGCATGGCCCTCCGCGCCATCTGGGCGCAGAAGCTCAAGAGCTTCTTCTCGCTCATTGGCGTGCTGATCGGCGTCACCTTCCTGATTGCCGTGGTGTCCATCGTCCAGGGCATGAACGTGTACATGGAAGTGCAGTTCGCCGACAAGCTGGTGGGTGTCAACACCTTCCAGCTGCGCCAACGGCCCGGCATCGTGATGGAGAACATCAGCGAGGAGACCTGGCGCTCGTGGATGCGCCGGCCCCGCATTTCCTACGATGACGCCCGCTTCGTGCGCGAGCGGATGACCACGCCGGTCACGACCTCCTTCTACTGCGCCGACAACATGACGCTGTCGTACGCCGGGAAGCAGGCCAAGGACATCGATCTCGAGGGCACCGAGGCCACCTACTTCGGGATCAAGAACTACGAGCTGGCGGCCGGCCGGGCCTTCACGGCGCAGGAGGTGCGGGCGGGCACGCCGGTCGTCGTGCTCGGCTCGCTCGTTGCCGAAAAGCTGCTGGCCGGCACCGACCCGCTCGGCAAGGATGTCACCATCGCGGGGATTCCGTATCGCGTGATCGGCGTGGTCAAGGAGCAGGGCACGCTGTTCGGCATCTCGCTCGACAAGTTTGCGATCATGCCCTACACCGCCCCGGCCCGGCGCTGGATCTGCCCGCACAACGTCATGGACGAGTTCACCATCAAGGCGGCCAACCCCACGGCCATGGAAGCCGCCATGGGTGAAGTCGAGGGACTGATGCGGGCCCGGCGGCACCTGAAGCCGCAGGAAGAGAACAACTTTGCGCTGCAGACTGCCGAGGGCGCGCTGGCAGGCTGGAAGAAAATTTCGCGCATCCTCATGATGGCCCTGCCGGGACTGGTGGCCATCTCGCTGGTGGTGGGCGGCATCGTCATCATGAACATCATGCTCATGGCGGTGAGCGAGCGTACCCGCGAGATCGGCATCCGCAAGGCGCTCGGCGCCAGGCGGAGCGACATCCTGGCCCAGTTCGTGGTTGAAAGCGCCACCATCTCCCTGGTGGGCGCCGCGCTCGGCATCGGCTTCGGCATCCTCCTCGCGATGGTGGTACGGGCGCTCACGCCGATGCCGGCCGCGATCGCTCCCTGGTCGGTGGGCGTGGCCGTGGCGCTCGGGATTGCCGTGGGCGTCGTCGCGGGCGTGTATCCGGCCACCCGCGCAGCGCGGCTGGACCCGATCCAGGCGCTCAGGGCGGAATAGGAACACACGATGGCAATCTCCCGGGCATTCGAGGGCGTCGGCATTGCGCTCGACTCCATTCGCGCCAACAAGGTGCGCGCCTTCCTCACGATTCTGGGCGTGGCCATTGGCGTCATGGTGGTCATCGCCATGGCATCGGCCATCACCGGCATCAACCGGAGCGTCCAGAAGGAGCTGGAGAGCCTCGGGCCCAAGACCTTCTTTGTCCAGCGGTATTTCCAGGGCGGCCTCAACATCAGCGACGGATCCGACGAGCTCTCGCCCTGGCGGAGGATGCCGTGGATCACCGTGGACGAAGCGAAGATGATCGCCAAGCTCCCGGCCGTGCAGTATGTGGTGTGGACCGAGAACGCGAACGGCCCGGTGTCGTACGAGGATACCCACCTCAAGAGCTCCAATATCCGCGGCAACAGCCCCAACTGGATCTACACGTCAGGCGCCACCATCACCGAAGGCCGGAACTACACCGAGGTCGAGGAGGCCTCGAACGCGCACGTCGTGGTGATCAACGACAAGATGGCCGACATGCTCTTCGGCGACCGTGACCCGATCGGCCGGCAGATCAAGGTGTACGGGATTCCGTTCAACGTGGTGGGTGTGTACGTCGATGCCGCCGGCCTGTTCAGCGGCACGCCCTCACCCACGCTCTCCATGCCGCATTCCACCTTCACCAAGGTGGCGGATTACTGGAAGGGCTGGATGGACATTGCCGTGACGCCCAAGGAGCAGTTCACGGTGGCTGAAGCGCAGGACCAGGTCACGGCTGCCATGCGGGTGCGGCGGAGCCTCCGGCCCGACCAGGACAACAACTTTGCGCTGGTGAGCCAGGACCGGCTGCTGCAGTCCTTCAACAGCGTAACCCGCGGGTTCTTTCTGGTGATGCTCGCGCTCTCGAGCGTCGGCCTCATGGTCGGCGGCGTGGGCGTGGTGGCCATCATGATGATCTCGGTCACGGAGCGCACCCGGGAAATCGGCGTGCGGAAGGCGCTGGGTGCCACGCGGCGGGAAATCATGTTCCAGTTCCTGGTCGAGGCGGCGACGCTGACCCTGGTGGGCGGCGCCTGCGGCCTTGCGCTGGGCGCCGTGATCGCGTTCCTGATCCGGGCTTGGACGCCACTGCCGGCCGCCATCCCGCTCTGGTCGGTCGTGCTCTCGGTGGCTGCCTCGACGGTGACCGGCATCTTCTTCGGCCTCTACCCCGCGAGCAAGGCGAGCCGGCTGGATCCGGTGGAGGCGCTGAGGTACGAGTGACGGGATGGGCAAGATGGGCAAGATGGGCGGGATGGGCGGGATGGGCTGGTTGGACTGGTTGGACGGGTTGGTCTGGTTGGACTGGTTGGGCAAGTCGAAGGTAGTCTGGAAGACCTGCCCATCTTGCCCATCTCGCCCATCCCGCCCATCTAGCAGCCCGCCCATCTCGCCCATCTAGCAGCCCGCCCATCTGGCCCATCTGGCCCATCCCGCCCATCTTGTCCCCATGCCCCTGACCGAAGCCCTGCGGCTGGCGCTGCAGACGATAGCGGCCAGCAAGCTCCGCTCCTTCTTCACCCTCCTCGGCATCATCGTCAGCGTCGGCTTTCTCGTGACCGTGGTGGCCATCATCCAGGGGATGAACGCCTACGTCCGGGAAAACCTGACCGGCGCCATCATCGGCACCAATGCCTTCCAGGTCCGGCGCGACCCGATCCAAGTCGGTCTGCTGGACGACAGCACCGTCCGCGCCATCGCCAAGCGACCGAAGATCACGCGTGAGGACGCCGAAGCAGTGGCCCGGGCGCTGCCGGATGCCCGCGCGGTGGCCCTGCAGTCGGGTTGGCCGACGCCCTCTGCCGACGTCTCGTGGCGCTCCCAGCAGCTCCGCAACATTGTGACATTCGGGGTCACCCCGCCCTACCAGATCGTGCAGGACTACCAGTTTGCCGCGGGCGAGCCGCTGAGCGAGCCCGACATTCAGCAGCGTCGCCTCGTGGCGGTCCTGGGCTATGACGTGGCGGAGGCCCTGTTCGGCGTGGCCGAGTCGGGGATTGGCCAGCAGATCCGCGTGGCCGGCCGGCAGATGACCGTCAAGGGCGTGATCGCGAAGAAGGGCCGGGTGCTGGGCCAGAGCTTCGACTCCTTCGTCCTGCTGCCGCTCCCCACCTTCGAGAGCATCTTCGGCCGGCGGCTGACCACCGTGGTGTCGGTCAAGATGAGGGACGCAAGCGAGGTGAAGGGCGGGATGGAACGGGCCGAGGAAGCGATGCGGATCGCCCACCGACTGAAGCCGACCGAGGCCAATGACTTCACGATAGACAAGGCCGACGCGCTGATGGCGTTCTGGACCAGCCTGACCGGGCTCCTGTTCGCGATCATCCCGGCCGTCGTGTGCATCGGCATCGTGGTGGGCGGGATCGTCATCATGAACATCATGCTGATGGCGGTCACCGAGCGTACCCACGAGATCGGCATCCGGAAGTCACTTGGCGCCCGCCAGCGCGATATCCGGAGGCAGTTCCTGATCGAGGCAGTGGTGCTCTCGCTGCTGGGCGGATTGATCGGGATCGCAGCGGGCTGGGGGTTGGCGCTCCTGGTGAGTACCGTATCGCCGTTGCCGGCCCGGGTCACGGCCTGGAGCATTGGCGTGGCGCTGCTGCTGGGCGCCGGCACCGGCATCATTTTCGGGGTTTATCCCGCGGCACGGGCCGCCAAGCTGGATCCCATCACCGCGTTGCGTGCCGAATGAAGATCGCCTTCCCGCATCGGCTCATCCGGTCCACCACCGAAGGGGTGAGCATTGCCTTCGACGCCCTGCGCTCCAACAAGCTGCGCAGCGCCCTCACCATCCTGGGCGTGGTCATCGGTGTCACGACGGTCATGGCCATGGCGAGCATCGTGCAGGGCGTGCGATCGCAGATCTTCAACAGCATCGAGGTGGCCGGACCCACCACGTTCTACGTGATGCGCTACTGGTCGCAGACGCCGGTGGATCCCAACAACCTGCCCTATGAGGTGCGTATCCGCCCGGTGCTGCGCTCCTCCGACGTCACGGCGATTCACACCGTACCGGAAATCCGCTACGCGGGGCTCTGGGTTCAGCTCTTCGAGAAGATCGAATACCAGGGCAGCCGCACGCAGGTCATGACCATCTTTGCCGGTGACGACCACTACATGGACGTGCAGGGTGGCACGCTGCTGCGCGGCCGCTTCTTCACCAGGGGTGAGCTTTCAGGTGATCCGGTGACGGTGCTGGAGCAGGAGGTGGCCAACCGGCTCTTCGGGCGCATTGACCCCATCGGCAAGGTCGTCCGGATCGGCGGCAAGGCGCTCCGCGTGATAGGCATCTACCAGAAGCCGGACAACATTTTCGAGCCACCCACACAGGAAATCGGCGCCATCATTCCCTACCAGATGGCCCACCACAATTATCGCTACGATGAGACCAACGCGCTCTTCATCATCGTGAAGCCAAGGGACGGCGTCCCGGCCGACCTGGCGATGGACAACGTGACGGCGGCGCTCCGGCGGGCGCGGGGGCTCCGGCCGGGCATGCCCAACACCTTTGACCTGATCGGCCAGGACAAGATTCTTGAGACCGTGAACAGCCTGACCTCGGTGTTTTTCCTGGTGATGGTGGCGCTTTCGAGCGTGGGACTTCTGGTGGGCGGCATCGGTGTAATGGCCATCATGATGGTCTCCGTCACCAGCCGCACGCGCGAGATCGGGATTCGCAAGGCGCTCGGTGCGACTCGCCGCGAGATCCTGTGGCAATTCCTGGTGGAGGCCGCGACCCTCACGCTGGTGGGCGGCCTCCTGGGCATCCTGCTCGGCCTCGTCGCGGGCGAGATCCTCAAGAGCGCGTTGAGCCTGCAGTCATCGGTGCCGCTGTGGAGCGCCGTACTGGCCACCGGCGTGAGCGTGGCAATCGGCCTCGTCTTTGGTCTCTTCCCCGCCAACCGCGCAGCGAAGATGGATCCGGTGGAGGCGCTGAGGTACGAGTGACGGCTGGACGGCTGGACGGGTGAGCGGCTAGTTTGAGCGGGGCGACGATCGGGTCGCCGATTCAACCAGCCGTCTAACCGTCCAACCGTCCAGCCGTCTATCGTGTCCACCCACCTCCTGGCCATTGCCGCCCACCGGGATGATGTCGAGCTGACCTGCGGCGGGACGTTGATCCGCGCTGCGGACCAGGGCTACACCACCGGAATCCTTGACCTTACCGCCGGAGAAACCGGCACGCGCGGCAGCGCCGAATTGCGAGCGCAGGAGGCCGAGCGTGCGGCCAGGGTGATGGGAGTGGCGGAGCGACGGAACGCCGGGTTGCCCGACGCCCACCTGGCCAATACCGACGCCATGCGGCGCGTGGTCGTGGAAGCGATCCGCCACTTCCAGCCGACGACCGTGATCCTGCCCTTCCCCATTGGACGGCACCCGGACCATCGCATCGCCTCGGAGCTCGCCCGCGACGCGTGCTTCCTGGCCGGGCTCAAGAAGTACGACGCTGATGGCACTCCGCACCGCCCCACCAAGATCCTCTATGCCCTGGCCTACCGGGAGGATCCGGTCAAGCCCACCTTCGTGGTGGATGTGAGTGAGCAGTTCGAGCGCAAGATGGAAGCGATCCGCTGCTACGCCAGCCAGTTCGACGGCGCGGAGGCCGCTGGCGAGATCTTCCCGACGGGACAGGATCTCTACTCGCTGGTGGAGACCCAGAGCCGCCATTACGGCTCCCTGATCCGCCGCCCCCACGGCGAGCCGTTCTTCACCCACGAGACGGTGCTGGTGGATGATGTCGTGGCGATGGGGGTGAGGAGTATCTGAGTCGTAGGTCGTAGGTCGTAAGTCGTAGGACCGCGGCTGGAAGCGCCGGGGCTTCAAACACCCTACGACATACGACGTATGACTTACGACATATTATCTTCTCCTCATGCCCAATCCTGTCTATCTCGACTACGCCGCGACGACACCGGTGCGGCCGGAGGTGCTGGAGGCCATGCTCCCGTACCTGGGGCACGAGACCTTCGGCAACCCGTCCAGTGGGCACCGGTTCGGCCGGGCCGCGCGGGCGGGGCTCGAGCAGGCCCGCCGGGACGTGGCGGCCTGCGTGGACGCCGAGCCCAACCAGGTAATCTTCACCTCGGGCGGGACCGAGGCCGACCATCTTGCCGTGGTCGGTTCGGCGCTTGCGGCCCGCGACCGCGGCGACCCGATGTGCGTCTGTGTCTCGGCCATCGAGCACAAGGCCATCCTCGCCGCTGCCCATCATGTGGCGCATCTCGGCGGGAGCGAGGTGATCCTGCCCGTGGGCGCCGATGGCGTCCTCGACCAGGACGCTCTCGATCGTGCCCTTCGGGATCGGCCGGCGATTGTCTCCGTCATGTGGGTCAACAACGAGACCGGCGTGGTCCAGCCCATTCCCGACATCGCAGCGCGATGTTGCGACGCCGGCGTGCGGGTCCACTCCGACGCGGTCCAGGCCTTCGGCAAGATTCCGGTGTCACTCAAGGACGCCGACTGCACCTTCATCACCATCTCCGGCCACAAGATCGGCGCGCCCAAGGGCATCGGCGCCTTCATCGTTCGCGACCGCAAGGGCGTGGAGGCCATCATCCATGGCGGCGGCCAGCAGTTCGGTATCCGTCCCGGCACCGAGAACGTGGCGGGTGCGGTGGCGCTGGCCACGGCGGCGAAGCTTGCCATGGCCGAGATGGAGGCGGAGCGCGCCCGGCTCACCGGGCTCCGTGATTCCCTGCTGGCCCGCCTTCGTGCTGTGGTGCCGGACCTCATGGTCCCGGCCGAGCACGGGCCGCGAGCGTCGCACATCCTCAGCGTGTGCGTTCCCGGCGCCGACAGCGAAGCGCTGCTCATGCACCTCGACCTGGCCGGTGTGGCGGTCTCGGGTGGAAGCGCCTGTTCCACCGGTGCCATGGAGCCGTCGCACGTGCTGGTGGCGCTGGGCGTCCCGCGCGAGCTGGCACTCGGCGCCATCCGCTTCAGCTTCGGGCACGACACCACCCAGGCGGATGTGGATCGCGCCGCTGAAGTATTCCCCAACGTGGTGGCCAAGGTCCGGAAGCTGGCAGGAGTGCTCGGCCGTGCGTAAGAAGGTGCTGGTCGCCATGAGTGGCGGCGTGGACAGCTCGGTGGCGGCGGCGCGCCTGGTGGACGAGGGCCACGAGGTCATCGGCGCCACCATGAAGCTGTTCTGCTATGGCGACGCGGTACCGGACCGCCCCTGCTGCTCGCTCGACTCCATCAACGACGCGCGCGACGTCGCCCATCGCCTGGGCATCCCGCACTATGTGCTGAACCTCGAGGACCGGTTTGGCCACGACGTCATCGGCAATTTCGTCGAGGAGTACAGCCGGGGCCGGACTCCCATTCCCTGCGTGCGCTGCAATTCCTTCACCAAGTTCCGGGACCTGCTGGCGCACGCAGACGCGCTGGGCTGTGATGCCATCGCCACGGGCCACTACGCCGTGGCACGGGACGGCGCGCTCTATCGCGGCACCGATCGCGGCAAGGACCAGAGCTACTTCCTCTGGGGCATCGACCGGGCGGTGGTGGCGCGAATGCTCACGCCCGTGGGCACGATGAGCAAGCCGGAAACACGAGCACTCGCGCGACGGCTCGGCCTCATCACCGCAGACAAGCCCGAGTCGGTCGAGATCTGCTTTGTGCCCGACGATGATTACGTGGCAGTGCTGGAGCAGCACCTGCCGGCGGATGCACCAGCGCTCTCACCGGGACCGCTGGTCACCACCAGCGGCGAGGTCATCGGCGAGCATGAGGGCTTTGCGCGCTACACCATCGGCCAGCGTCGCGGGCTTCCCGGCGGTGCATCGAAGCCGCGCTACGTGGTGGCCATCCGCCCGGCCTCACGCGAAGTCGTGGTCGGTGGACTGGACGAACTGGCCGGCTGGACCGTGGCACTGGAGGAAGTGAACTGGCTGGCCGACCCGCTCGCCCCGGGTGACACCTGCTTCGTGCAGGTCCGCTATCGCGCGCGCGCGGTGCCGGCCAGGGTGGAATCGGTGTCCACCGATCAGGTTGCGCTTTCCCTGCTCGAGCCGGTCCGGGCCGTGTCCCCGGGCCAGTCGGGCGTACTGTACGATTCGGACGATCGCGTCCTCGGCGGCGGTGTCATCGCATGAGACTTCCCATGGCTGATTTCTTCCGTACGCATGCATTCACCAGGAGCCGGCCAGCAGTCCGGCTCGTTCTGCTTCTGGCCCTGGCGTGGCCGCCGGGGTTGACGGCACAGCGCGCCATGACGGTGGACGATTTTCTCTCGCTGCGCGTCGCCAGTGATCCGCAGGTCTCTCCCGATGGCCGCTGGGTGGCCTTTACCGTCTCGCAGCCCGCGCTGGACAAGAACTCCAACATCACCCGGATCTGGGTGGTGGGATCCTCAGGCGGCGACGCACGCCAGATCACCGACGGCGGCGGCGTGGAATGGGCGCCAAGGTGGATGCCGGATGGCAGCGGGCTCGCGTTCATCTCCACCCGGGAGGGCGGCGCCCAGATCTGGCGCTCGGGTCCGATGGGCGAAGTGCCGAAGAAGCTCACCACCATCCCCAGCGGCGTGAACGATTTTCAATGGTCACCCGACGGGAAGTCCATCTATCTCACGAGCGACGTCAAGTGGCCCGGGGTCCAGGAAGTGGACCGGCGCAACGGCGCCTACCCGACGGATGCGAAGATCTGGACCGGCCTGATGTACCGCCATTGGGATGAATGGCGCGCGGGCGTCCGCACCCACGTCTTCCGGCTGACGCTGTCAGATGGCAGGGTGCGCGACATCACGCCCATCGACCGTGACGTGCCGCCCATCGCGCTCGGTGGGAAGGGCATTGCGCTGTCCGCACTCGGCACCGAGATGGCCGTGGTGTACAACCCCGATTCAGTGGTGGCGACCTCGACCAACAACGACATCTGGGTCATGGGACCCGACGGCAGCGCGCGCCAGCCCGTAACCACCAATCCGGCCAACGACCACAGCCCGACCTATGCTCCCAATGGCCGCTGGCTCGCGTACCTGGCGCAGGATATTCCCGGATTCGAATCCGACCGGCAGCGCATCGTGCTCTACGAGCGCGCCACCGGGCGACATCACCCGCTCACCGAGGAGTGGGACCGGAGCGTGAGCGCAATCACCTGGACGCCTGACAGCCGCACTATCATCGCGGAAGCACAGGAAGCCGGCGAGGGCCGCATTTTCGGCGTCGATGCAGCGAGTGGGCGGCCGTCACTGCTGGTGTCGGGCGGCGTCAACAGCCAGGTGCAGGTGTCGCCGGACGGCAGCTTCATGGTGTTCGTGCGCCAGACGAGCACGATGCCGCCCGAGATCTGGCGCGCCAGCACCACGGGCGGCGGCCTGCGACAGCTCTCGCACCTCAATGACCGTGCACTGGGAGAGTCGGCGCTGAGACCCGCCGAGTCATTCAAGTTCCGCGGCGCGCTGGGGCAGGACATTGCCGGCTGGATTATCAAGCCGCCAGAGTTCGATCCGTCGAAACGGTATCCCCTGCTCTACCTCGTTCATGGCGGCCCGCAAGGTGCCTGGCTCGATGAGTGGAACCAGCGGTGGAACTACCAGCTGTTCGCGTCGCGCGGCTACGTCGTGGCGGCGGTGAACTTTCATGGATCCACCGGCTACGGCCAGCAGTTTACCAACAGCATCTCGCGGAACTGGGGCGGGCTGCCGTACGACGACCTCATGGCCGGGCTCGATTACATGGTGCGCCAGCCGTACGTGGATTCGCTCCGCATGGGTGCGGCGGGCGCGTCGTACGGCGGCTACATGATCTACTGGATGGCGGGACACACCCATCGCTTTCGCGCACTTGTGGCGCATGACGGGGTGTTCAATCCGATGGCGATGGCAGGAAGCACCGAGGAGCTCTGGTTTCCGACCTGGGAATTTGGCGGGAGCCCCTTGTCGGGCTCGGCGCGGAGCATCATGGAGAAATGGTCACCGGCCAACTTCGTGACCCAGTGGACCACTCCGATGCTGATCGTGCACAGCCAGCGCGACTACCGCGTGGACCTGTCGGAGGGCCTGCAGGCCTACACCGCCGCCAAGCTGCGCGGCCTGCCGGCCAAGTTTCTCTATTTTCCCGATGAAGGTCACTGGGTAACCAAGCCCCGCAACCGGCGGCTCTGGTGGGGGGTGGTGCTGGATTGGTTTGATGAATGGCTTAAGGCCTAAGGCTTAGGGCTTAAGGCCTCTTACGCCCCATGCCTTACGCCTTATGCCTCACGCCCTACCCTCCGATTCCCGCCTTCTCCGCGAACACCTTCAGCGCCTCCTCCGCTTCGGGCGAGAGCTTCTCCGGCAATGAGACGGCGATCTCGACCAGCTGATCGCCCTTCCGGCCGTTCTTCTCGATACCCTGCCCCTTGATCCGGAACTTGCGCCCCGGCTGCGTGCCGGGCGGGATGCGCAGGATCACCTTCTTGCCGTCGAGGGTGCGAACCTTGAGCCGGGTGCCCAGGGTGGCCTGCACCATGTTGATGGGGACTTCGCAGAGGATGTCGAGGCCGTCGCGGTGGAAGAAGCGGTCCGGCTGCACCTGGAACGTGATGATCAGGTCTCCCGCGGGCGTGCCGCCGGGCCCCGCCTGGCCCTGTCCCTTGAGCCGCACCTTGGCACCCGACTCGGTGGCGGCGGGAACGGTAATCATCACTCGCTTCTCGGTGCGCACTTCCCCAGCGCCATGACAGGTCGGACACGGCGTTGAGGGAATCTTTCCCCGACCGCGGCAGCGCGGGCATGGGCGATTAACCGTGAAGCTCCCCTGTCCGAACGCGATGGTGCCGCGCCCACGGCATTCGGGACAGGTCGAGAGCGTTGCCCCCGGCGCGGCCCCGCTGCCCTTGCAGGTGGGACATGATTCGGTGACCGGCAGCGTGACAGGCACTTTTCCACCCAGCGCCGCCACCCGGAAGGGGATCTCGACGACAGCCTCGAGACTCTCGCCCCGGGCCTGCTCCTGCCGGCCGCGGCCGAAGATCGAGCTGAAGATGTCGCCCAGCCCGAAGCCGCTGAGGTCGCTGAAATCGAAATCGGGCGCCGCGCCACCGGTGGCACCGGCACCCGCCCCACCCCTGCGGGCGGCACCGGGCTCGAACGCGCCCAGCCGGCGCATCTGATCGTATTGCTTGCGCTTGTCGGGATCGGACAGGGTGGCGTGCGCCTCCGAGATCTCCTTGAAACGCTCAGCGGCCTGCGGATTGTCCGGGTTGGCGTCCGGATGATACTGCTTTGCGAGTCGGCGATAGGCCTTCTTGATGTCGGCAGCGCTGGCCGAGTCCGGCACGCCGAGCACCTGATAGAAGTCCTTTGTGGCCACGTCAGACTGACTCCTGCTC
This sequence comes from uncultured Gemmatimonadales bacterium, assembly GCA_966249295.1. Lineage (GTDB taxonomy): Bacteria > Gemmatimonadota > Gemmatimonadetes > Gemmatimonadales > GWC2-71-9 > CAMLHP01. The sequence continues at coordinate 317 of CBINCZ010000025.1, read as the reverse complement.
CGAGTAGACCTGCACCCGCGCCGGCCGCACCAGTGCGCCCTTGAACAGATAGCCCGGCTGGAACGTGGCGCTCACCATGTGCGCCTTCTCCGGCGAGGGTGCCGGCGTCGTAGCAACAGCCTCGTGGACGGCGGGATTGAACGCCTGGCCAACCGGATCGAGCCGTTCCACGCCTGCCGCCTCCAGCTCCTTCCGCAGCTTGCGGTCGATCAGTGTGGCTGCCTCGCGGAAGCTCTCCGCCGAGACCTGGTTGTCCTCGGCCCCCAGCCGATCCAGGGCGGCGCGCACCGCCAGCCGGCGGCCGAGGAAGGTGGCCG
>CBINCZ010000024.1:0-12287 GCA_966249295.1 uncultured Gemmatimonadales bacterium | reverse complement strand
GGCGCCGACCATCGCCATCATCTTGATGTCGCCGCCCCCCATCGCCTCCTTCTTCGCCACGATGGTGGCGAGCCATCCCACCAGCCACAGCGTGCAAAAGCCGACCGCAGCGCCCAGCAGCGCCATGAGGAATGGATGCAGCCCGGACGCCAGCGCCAGCAGCAGGCCAATGCCCAGGCCGCCGAGGGTGAACTCATCTGGGATGATGTAATTGCGGAAGTCGGTGAGCGCGATCCCCAGCAGGATGGTGAACAGCAGTGCCCCACCCAGCGCATGCAGTGTCAGCCCGAACTGCCATGCCATCCCCGCCCAGATGATGCCCGTTCCCAGTTCCACCAGCGGATACATGACCGAGATCGGCATGCCGCAGGAGCGGCATTTCCCGCGCAGGAGGAGCCACGACACGACCGGAATGTTGTCCCATGGCTTGAGCGAGGCGCCGCAGCGAGGGCAGCGCGAACGGGGCCGCACCACCGACTGCTTGGGCTCCGCGCCCCAGCGCACAATGCAGACATTCAGAAAACTGCCGAGCACCAGGCCCAGAAAGCCGGCGAGCGCCGCAAGAACCCACCGGGGCAGTTCAGTCACGCTTCACCTCATAGAGAAGAATCGCGGCGGCCGCCGCCACGTTGAGTGACTCGGCGCCTTCCGCCAGCGGGATGGCGATCGACCGACTCGCAGCCGCCCGCATCTCGGCAGATACGCCGGCGCCCTCGTTGCCCAGCACGAGCGCGACCGGCCCAGTCCTGGGGGTGTCCTGCACCGGATCGCCATCCGCGGCCGTCACCCAGATACTCACATCATGCGAGCCGGTCCACGCCAGAAAATCGTCCGCGCTGCTGGTCACCACGGGGAGGCGGAAGCTCGCCCCCATGGCCGAGCGCAGGACCTTGGGATTGGTCAGCTCGGCGGTGCCGGGCAGGGCCATCACGCCCCTGGCTCCCAGGCTGAAGGCCGTGCGGATGATGGTGCCCACGTTCCCGGGATCCTGCACGCCATCGAGCACCAGAAGGGTGTCATGGGGCCTCGCGGTGATGTGATCCAGACTCCAGCGCGGCGGTGCAATAACGGCAATGATTCCCTGGGGGTGTTCGGTGTCGGCCAGTTCGCCCAGGGCGTCCGACGACACCTCGTGCATCCGCACGCCCGACGCGGCCAGCGCGGCCTTCAGTGACTTGCCGCGCGCCGTCGCCTCGAGTGCCGGGCCCACCAGCACCCCGCGGAAGTCGAGCCCGGCAGCATGGGCTTCCTCGACCAGCCGCACTCCCTCGGCAAGCGCCAGGCCGCGGCGTTCGCGCCCGCGCTTGAGCCTGAGGTCACGAACCGTTGAGATCAGGGAGCTGCTCATGCCGCGATTCCTTCATTCTGCATGTGTCTTGTCCATCCTCTCGCTGTCGGTCTCGTGCACGCCCAGCGTGCAGCAGGAAGTGCAGACCGGCGACCAGGCCGCCGCGGAGGTCGAGCGCACCATGCCCGTGATTCACGACGGCGCGGTGACTTCTGCGCTCAGCAGCTCGATATCACCGCTCCGCAGCGTGGTACGGCGCCAGGACCTGAACTGGACATTCGACGTCATCAACTCGGACCAGGTGAATGCCTTCGCGCTGCCCGGTGGCCACGTCTACGTCTTCCGCGGCCTGATCGAGCGGGCCGACCACTGGGACGAATTTGCCGGCGCGCTGGCGCATGAGATCGGCCATGTGGACCTGCGCCACTCCGCCGAGCAGATGGGCCAGGTCGGAGCGGCAAACATGGGCCTCACGCTCGCCTATGTTCTGCTGGGCCGGCAGCCCAGCGACCTCGAAGCAGTGGCCGTCAACCTTGCGGGTGGCGCCATCTTCGCCAAATTCTCGCGCGACGACGAGCGCGAGGCCGACTCGATGGCGGTGGTCTACACCACCGAGGCCAACATCAACCCCGAAGGCCTCAAGCGGGAATTCCAGACACTCGAAGCGCTGCAGCAGCGGGAACCCAGCAAGGTGGAACTGTGGTTCTCCTCACACCCCGCCACGTCGGAACGACTGAGCAACGTGGACCGCTACATTGAGGAAGTCCCCGGCGCCAAGGCTGCCGTGCGCAATGGCCGCTCGGACCTCTCGGCCTACAATACGCTGCGCAGCCGGCTCCGGGCCATGCCGCCCGCGCCCAAGGAGGTGCAGGAGCAGTGAAGATCGCGATGACCATCGCCGGCTCGGACTCGGGTGGCGGCGCAGGGATCCAGGCCGACCTCAAGACCTTCCACCAGTTTGGCGTGCATGGCACGTCCGCTATCACAGCGCTCACGGCGCAGAACACCGTGGGCGTCCGTGCCGTGCATGCGGTTCCACCCGGCTTCCTGCTGGCACAGCTCGAGGCGCTGATCACCGACCTGCCACCCGATGCCGTCAAGACCGGCATGCTGGCGGAGGCATCGCTGGTGGCCGTGGTAGTGCGCGTGGCGCGCGAGCAGGCGTGGCCGGCCATGGTCGTGGACCCGGTGATGGTGGCCTCCTCAGGCGACCGGCTCCTCAGCACCGAGGCCGAGACCATCATGCGCGACGAGCTGCTGCCCCTGGCAACGGTGGTCACCCCCAACCTCGATGAAGCCGAGATCCTCCTGGGCCGGGAAGTGCGCGACGCCACGTCCATGGAGCGCGCAGGGCGGGCGCTGGTGGCGTTGGGCGCCAGGGCCGCGCTGGTCAAGGGCGGTCATCTCGACGGTGACATCGTGACCGATGTGCTGGTTACCGCCGACCACACCCGTCGGTTCACCCGCCCGCGCCTCAACATCCCCGGCGCGCACGGCACGGGATGCACCCTGTCCGCGGCCATCGCGGCGCAGCTCGCCGCGGGCACGCCGCTGGTTGAAGCTGTAGAGGAATCACTGCGCTACGTGAACCGCGCCATGCAGGCGGCGCCCGCTCTCGGCCGCGGGCATCCGCCCCTCAACCACGCCGTCCCGGCACACTGACTGCCGCGTCAGCCGGCTCCCGCCACCACGCCCTCCACCAGGGCGCCCAGATGGTCCTTCACCCGGTCCGCCGCCTCCATCACCTCCGCATGTGACAGCGGCTGCTCGCTGATACCGGCCGCCGCGTTGGTCACGGTGGAGATCCCAAGGCACCGGATACCGCGTGCACGAGCCGCGATCACTTCAATCACGGTGGACATGCCGACGGCGTCGGCTCCAAGGGCTCCAAGCATGCGGACTTCCGCCGGTGTCTCGTAGTTGGGACCAAGCAGTCCGGCGTAGATGCCTTCTTCGAGGGGAATGCCGCGCTGCCTCGCCACCTGTCGCGCCAGTTTCCGCAACTCGGCGTCGTAGGCATCAGACATGTCGGGGAAACGCTCTTCCCCTGGCAGCGCCTCGCCCACGAGTGCGTTGCGACCGGTGAGATTGAGATGGTCGGCGATAAGCATGAGCGTACCGGGCGTAAAGCTCCGGCGCACACCGCCCGCTGCGTTGGTCACGATCAGGGTCTTCACGCCCAGCTCGGCGAAGACTCGCACCGGCAGCGCACTGAGGTCCGCGGAGTGACCCTCGTACATGTGAAACCGGCCGCTCTGCATGATGACCGTTCGCCCGGCGAAGGTTCCGGCCACCAGCTCGCCAGCGTGACCCTTCACGGTGGGCAGTGGGAACCCGGGAATGCGATCGTAGGAGATGTGCACCGCTTCGGCGACACGCTCGGCGAGATGCCCGAGCCCCGAACCCAGCACGATCGCCACTTCGGGCTGCCGGCCCTCGAGATGCTGGCGCACGGCATCGTGGGCGCGGGTGATGGTGGTAAGTCGCAGGTCGTATGTCATAACCTGAATGCCTGACGCCCGACGCTCGACGCATGACGCCTGACGCTTATCGCTCGACGCTCGACGCCCCGCCTCACAGCAGGATTCCCGCAATCGCCGCCGAGATGAATGCTGCCAGGTTCCCGGCGATCATCGCCTTGAGCCCGAAGCGGGCAATCTCGCCGCGGCGCTCGGGCGCCAGGCCGCCGATCCCGCCGATCTGGATGGCGATCGAGGAGAAGTTGGCGAAGCCCAGCAGGGCGTAGGTCACCAGTACCGCGCTCCGGGGTGAGATCGCCATCCCATTGGCCATGTCAGCCCCGAACTGGGCGTAGGCCACGAACTCATTGATCGTGGCCTTGATGCCAATCAGCCCGCCGACGTAAGCGGTGTCGTGCCATGGAACGCCCATCACCCACGCCAGCGGCCGCAGCAGGAAGCCCAGCACGCCTTGGAGACTCAGTTCAGGGTGACCGAAGAAGTGTCCGACCCAGCCCATGCCAAAGTTGAGCATTGCCACCAGCGCCACGAAGGCCATGAGCATCGCGGCGACGTTGATAGCCAGCTGCACGCCTTGCGCGGCGCCGCTGGCCGCCGCCTCGATGACGCCGGAGTCGGTCTTCTCCACCGTGAGCTCGAGCTTGCCCTTGGTGAGTGGCACGCCGATCTCGGGACGAATGATCTTGGAGAGGTAGAGTCCGGCGGGCGCATTCATCACGCTGGCCGCCAGGAGGTGGCCGGCGATGTTGGGGAAGTACCCGGAGAGCATTCCCACGTATGCCGCGAGCACGCCACCCGCGACTGTCGCAAACCCGCCCACCATCACCGTCATGATTTCCGACTCGGTCATGGTGGCAACGAACGGCTTGATGAGCAGCGGCGCCTCGGTCTGGCCCAGGAAGATGTTGCCCGACGCGGAGAGAGTCTCCGCGCCCGAGGTGCCGAGCGTCTTTTGCATCACCCAGGCAATGCCCTTTACGATCCACTGCATGATGCCGAGGTAATACAGCACCGACATCAGGGCGCAGAAGAAAATGATAGTGGGCAGCACGTTGAACGCGAAGAAAGCGCCGGTGCTTGCGACGTAGCCTGCGCTGGCATCGACGCCCCCGGCGGCGGTCGGCATTCCCACGGGCACCGTGTTATTGATCAGGTTACCGAATACGAAATGTGCGCCTTCCTCCTGGAACTTGAGGAGCCCGGTCACGACCCTCCCCACCCAGGCGAAAAAGGCGCGACCCGGTCCGGTCTTGAGGACGATCACCCCGAACACGAATTGCAGCCCGACGCCAATGCCTACGAGGCGCCAGGGAATCTTCCGCCGGTCGTAGCTGATCAGCACCGCCAACCCGATCATCACCGCCACGCCCAGAATGCCCACCAGCCGCTCGCTGAGCGGCACCGAGAGGTTGGCGTGCGCCTCCGCAAGACGCTGGGCGGCGGTTTTCGTGGTGTCTGCGACGGCCTGGAGCAGGAGGAGCATGCTCATGCGGCCGCCAAGGCGGCCTGCGCCCGGTCAATCAGCTGGCGCCGCTCTGGCCAGGGGAGAAACGCGCTTTCGAAGCCATTCAGCAGCATGCGGGTGATCTCCTCGCGCGAGAAGCCGAGCGCGGTCTGGGCGAGCTGGTACTCGCCGCTGAGGGAGACGTCACTCATCAGCCAGTTGTCGGTGCCGAGGGTGACGTTGAGGCCTTCATGCACATAGCGTCGCACCGGATGGGATGCCGCGTCCGGCACGGCGCGTGTCTGGATATTGCTGGTGATATTGGCTTCGACGCAGATGCGCCGGTCCCGCACGTAATCCTGCAGCACGGGGTCTTCCCAGAGCCGGGTGCCATGCCCGAGGCGGTTGGCGTGACAGCGGAAGATTGCCTCGGCGATCGACTGCGCGCCAGCGGCCTCGCCGGCGTGCACCGTGATGCCGAGGCCACCGGAGGCGGCAGCGTCGAAGGCCGCAGCATGGCGGCCGGGAGGCCGGCCAGCCTCGCCGCCCGCGAGGTCGAAGCCGACGACGCCCAGGTGCCGGGCACTCACGGCGTGCTGCGCAATCTCCAGTGACAACGCCGGGTCGTAGTGCCGCAGCGAGCAGCAGACAATCCGCGCCGTGATCCCGAAGTCCCGCTCGCCCCGCTGCAGGCCTTTCCATTCTGCGGTGATGACGTCATCGAGCGAAAGTCCCTGCTGACAGCTGAGCGTTGGGCAGTAGCGCACCTCGAGATACCAGATGCCGTCCCGCGCGGCGTCCTCGCACATCTCATACGCCACCCGCTCGATTGCTTCGGGCGTCTGCAGCAGCGCGATGGTCAAGTCGAACCGGGTGAGGTACTCCTCGAGGTTCCGCGCATCGTCCACCCGCATGTGAGCGCGCAGCTCGTCGGCCGTGTTGACCGGAAGCGCAAGCCCCATTTCCCGCGCCAGCGACAACATGGTCGCCGGGCGGAGCGAGCCATCCAGATGCACGTGCAGTTCCGCCTTCGGCAGCCGGCGCAACGCCTCAAGTGTCAGCATCGCCTGCCTGGCGTGCCGACCGGAGGACGCGAATGATGGATCCGGCGCTCAGTGTGTCCGCCGGCGCCAGGGCAATGCCCCGCCCGTCAGTCGCCTGGGCTCGGCTACCGAGGTCGGGCACCAGATCGGGATCAAGGGCCTCCACCGCATCGCGCACCGTGGCGCCAGGCGGGAGATCGAAGGGTTTCTCGTTGATGAAAATGCGCATGAAGAGTCGTAAGTCGTATGTCGTAAGTCGTAAGTCAGAGGTCGCAGGTCTCAAGTCGCGGGTCATACGACCTACGACCTACGACTTACGACTCGCCACAATCCGCACCGCCTCATCGGCCTTCACCGGAGCCGGCTGCTTCTGCAGCCACCCCACCAGCGCGTCCAGGCATGTCATCCCCGTCGTCCGCCAGGTGAGCTCATTGAACATCGTGAACCCGTCGCCACCGGTGGACATGAAGTCGTTCACCGCCAGCGTGTAGGTGGCGTTGTCGCGGAGTGGCTTGCCGGCCACCAGCACTTTCACGAGCCGCTGCCCATCCGGCATTCGCGGATCGAACGTCATGGTCACGCCCGACACGTGGACGTGGGCGCTGCCGCCACGGACGGAATACTCCAGCGCCACCCGCAGCTGCCGTCCCGTCACTTTCGCGACGACGAGGTTGTTCCCGAACGGCTGCAACTCAAAGAGCTGGCGGTAGGTCACCGGGCCTGCAGGCAAGTCGGCACGGATCCCGCCGTTGTTCATGATGGCCACGTCCGCATGGCCCATGACACGCTGGGCGTCGGCAAGGAGATTGCCGAGCGGATACTGGCCATCGTGGCTCGTTCGCACCAGCGAATCGGCCAGCACCGCAACCTGGCGGGACGCGAGGGTGTCAGTGCGCGCCTTGAACCTGGTCACCAGCGCGAGTTCGGCGCTGTCGGCTGTCACCTCGTCCGCCCACGTGTCCCGGACTTCAGTGCGCCAGGTGAGTCCGCTGTCGCCCTGCACCAGGTCCATCACGCCGAGCGCGGTGCCGCTGCTCCGCGCCTGCACGATCGGGATGCCGTTCACCATCATGTTGTTGAGCCGATGCGTGTGCCCAGCGACAATGGCGTCAACCGACCCGCGCGGGAGATCGCGGGCCAGGTCCATGATCTCGCCCTGGCAGCGGGTGGAGTCGCATACCGCACCAGCATGGGCCACGATCACTACCAGGTCAGGATGCTGCGCGTGCACCGTGTCAAGCACGCCGGCGAGCGCGGCGGCGCCGCCGGGAAAGGCCAACCCCTTCACGTTGTCAGCCCGTACGATGCTCTTGGTGATGTCGGTGATGTAGCCGACGACCGCGACATCGAGCGTGTCGACATGCAGCATGGCCCAGGGCCTGGCCCAGTCGGGACGCCCACCCACGGCCGAGTCGTACACGTTGGCCAGGAGCCAGGGATAGTGGGCCTGCCGCATGCGGGCGCGGAGGGTGTCGATGCCCCAGTCGAAGTCGTGGTTGCCGACCGCCGCGGCGTCGAGCCCCAGCAGGTTGAGCGCATCCACCATGGAGCGGCCGAAGACCAGGTTGGATTCCAGCGTGCCCTGCATCTCGTCGCCGCCGTCGAGCTGGAGCACCGGGCAGTCACACTCCGCCCTGGCGCTATCCATCATCGACTCGAGCACCGGCAGTCCCCCCACTTCCCGGCCCTTGGTCCAGCTCTTAGCCTCGGTTGCCAGGGCGCCGTGCAGGTCGTTGGTTGTGAGGATGCGGAGGACGATGTGACTGGCCTGGCGGCGTTCGTTCTTGGCGCCGGGCTGCCGCTGGATGGCGGCCACTTCTGCGGCCATGGCCGGCGGCTCGATGCGCCAGTTATCCGCCGAGTAGCGCGCGGAATCGATGGTGCCCAGGGCGCGAAGGTGCTCGGCCAGCAGGTCACGGATGTTCTCGCCCTTGTCGTAGGTCACCGGGGCGTCCTTCAGCATGGTGTAACCCCCACCACCCTCCTGGCGATAGCTGTTCACCGCCATCGTGAAGGAATCCCGGGGCCTCACCGGCTTCCCGCGCACCGTGAGGTCACGAATCCGGGTCCCCACCGGCTTCGAGAGATCGATCATGTAGCTGGCACCCGAGACCATGTCGAAGTTGTAGCCCGGCATGGTGGGATTGAGCTTCACGTGGCCGGCGCTGTCGACCTGGTAATAATCGGCGCTCCGCTCCAGGTAGGCCTTGAGCTGCGCACCGGAAATGCGCACCGCGCGCAGCGTGTTCTCGTACGGATAGATGCTGGCCACGTCGGAGAGGCGGACCGCACCAGCCGGAAAGCCGCCCTCGAGGTCGAACGCTGCAGCGGCGGAAAGCTGGGCACCGGTGACTTCCTTCTGCACCGACTGGATGAACTCGATAATGGGCGTCGGCCTGGTGCGCGCCATGGCAAGCGGCATCGCCGCCGTGGCCGTCGCCAGCGGCTGGCGCACCCACGCGCGCACGCTGTCGTGCGCCCCCTGGAGCGCCGCCACCAGGCGTGGTGCCGGCCGTACATTCGCCAGCGGGACGAGATCGGCGTGCCAACGGACCGGCGTCCAGCCCTTCGCGCCCTGCACCAGGTCCACGTGCATCACCACGACGCTCTGGGCCCAGTTCTTGGGCTGGATGAAGTGGACCCCGTTGATCACGGAGTCACGCATCTCGCGATGGGAGTGCCCCACCACGACGAGATCCGGCCTGGAGGGCATCGTCGCCAGCATGGCGGCGGCGTTCTCGATACCGATGCCCGTCGTGTCGTACGACGATTCGCCGTCCATGCCGCTGTGGATCAGCACGATGTCGAAATCCGACTGCCGGTCGAGCTGCGGAAGCACGCGCCGCGCGGCGGCAGGAATCCGTTCCAGTCGCACCCGGTTCGCGACATTCTTCCGGTCCCAGACCATCACGCCAGGCGTGGTGAATCCGGTGATGCCCACCTTGATGCCCCGGCGCTGCAGCACCACGAACGGAGCGTGCATCAAGGTGTCGCGCGGCAGGCCGCGGACATTGGCGCTCACATAGGGAAACCGGGCCCCGCCCAGTGCCTTGGCGAGCGTGGCCAGGCCCCAGTTGAACTCGTGATTGCCGAGCGTCGCGGCGTCGTACCCCACGAGGTTCATCGCGCGGATCATGGGGTTGGTGTCCTGCGGGGCGATGCGCGCAAAGTAGGCCGCGAAGGGATCGCCCTGGATCAGGTCGCCGGAGTCCACTAGGAGGACCTGGCCCGGATACGCTTGGCGCAGCGAATCCACCACGGTGGCGACCCGGGTCAGCCCGCCAGGAAACGGCTTGTCGGCAGTGTAATCCCAGGCGAAGGCCCGGCCGTGGACGTCGGTGGTCGCGACGATGACGAGGTGAGCGGTGTCTGCCGGCGCCGGGTGGGGAACCGTCAGCGCCGCCAGCAGCAGGAGTGGTGCGAGCATGGGCGGAAAATATAATGGCTCTTGCTCCTGCCTGGATGGCCTCATATATCTTTGCCGACGATGCACTTGCCCGGTGCGGTCTCCGAGTTCCTGCCCACCATCGCCGAGCCTGCCCGTATGACCAGCCGAATCCTTGTGGTAGATGACGAAGCCGACATCACGGCGCTCGTGGCCTACCACCTGGCCCAGGCCGGTTATCGCGTCTCCACTGCGTCCAATGGTGACGATGCCCTGCGGGCTGCGCGGGAAGAGCGCCCCGACGTCGTGGTGCTGGATCTCATGCTGCCGGCGGTCTCGGGCTACGACGTGCTGCAGGAACTCCGCCGAGCGGACGATACGAAGGACGTGGGAGTAATCCTGCTGACCTCGCGCCAACAGGAGGCCGATCGCATCAAGGGCCTGACCCTCGGCGCCGACGACTACCTCACCAAGCCCTTTTCGCCCACCGAACTGGTGCTTCGGGTCGGCGCGGTGCTGCGGCGGCTTTCGTCGCCGCCGGTTTCGGCCGGCTCGACCTTAACCGCGGATGCCATAGTGATCGACCGCGCCGCACACCGGGTCACGTTGGATGACCAGCCGCTCGACCTCACCGCCATCGAATACAAGCTGCTGCTGACGCTGGTGGAGCGACGGGGCCGCGTCCAGTCTCGGCCTCAGTTGCTCGAGGCCGTGTGGGACGCGAACCCGGAGATCCAGACGCGTACTGTGGATATGCACATCCAGCGCTTGCGGGCCAAGCTCGGGGCCATGGGCGACATGATCGAGACGGTGCGCGGCTTCGGTTACCGCTTCCGTGGCGCTGAGCGCGGGAACTCGCGACCGTGACCTTCAGCAGCCGCCTGGCCACCGGCACGTTCTTCGTGGTGACGACGGCGCTCGCGATCCTGCTCTGGCGCGCCGAGCGCGCCCTGCGCCGCGACCTCGAAGTGGATGTGCAGCGCCAGCTCGAGCGCAACGCCACGCTGGTGCTGCGGGCGCTTCCCAACGGTCAGGCCGAGTTCCAGCACGTCGTTCGGAAGCTCTCGCTGGACGCCACTATCCGCATCACCGTGATCAGTTCAACCGGTGTCGTGCTCGCCGACAGCGATTTCCCGGAAGGCTCCCTCGGCGGCATCGAAAATCATCTGGATCGGCCTGAGGTGCAGGCGGCGCTGGCGGGGAGCGTAGGCCACGCGAAGCGTCACAGCGCTACGGTAGGGCGCGACTTCATGTATGTGGCCATCCGCGGCGGCCCGGGCGTGGTCCGGGTCGCCGAAGATCTCGAGCGAGTAGACGCAATCGTGCATCGCAGCCAGCGGTCCGTTGCCGGTGCGACCGCGCTGGCGCTCCTGATCGGCCTGTGCCTCGCCCTGTTGGCAGCCCGCAGCGTATCGCGGCCAATCATCGGGCTGGCTGACGCCGCCCGGGCGATCGCCGCAAGCAGGGAGCCCCGCTATCCGCGGCCGGGCATCCGCGAAATTGATGTCCTGGTCCGTGCGCTCCGCGAGATGCACCAGCAGATCGAGCAGCGCATCGCAGACCTGCGGCGGGAGCAGGCAGATAGCGCGACCATCCTGGCGGCCATGGCCGAAGGCGTGATCAGGGCCGATGCACGGGGCCGGATCACAACCGCCAACGCCGCTGCGCGCCGGATCCTTGGCTACACGGGCGAGGATCCGATGCCCGACCTCGCGGAACTGTTCAGGGCGCCCGACGCGCTCGCACTGGTGCAGGCGGCGCTCGAGGGCACCTCCAGCGCAACCAGGGTTCTTCGGGTCAACGACAGGACCGTCGAGCTGTCGGCCCAGGCGCTGCCCGATGGAGGGACCGTGCTCGTGGTTCGGGATATTACGGCGTTGCGCAACCTGGAAACGATGCGGCGGGATTTCGTGGCCAACGTATCTCATGAACTCAAGACGCCGCTCACCTCCATTGCCGGCTACACCGAAACCGTGATCACCGATGACCTCGATCAGGAGACGAGGCAGCGGTTCCTGGAGATCGTTCTCGCCAATGCGCGCCGCATGCAGCTGCTGGTGGACGACCTGCTCGACCTGTCACGCATCGAGTCGGGGCGCTGGCAGCCCGCGCCGGAGGAGATCGATCCCGCAGTCGTAGCGCACGAGGCGTGGGCTGGCCTGGGCCGCCGGGCCGCGGAGAGCGGCGTGGCGTTCCGCCTGGACATCGAGCCGGGACTGACGGCCCGCCTTGACCCGGATGCAGCCCGGCAGATTCTCACTAATCTCTTCGACAACGCGCTGCGTCACACGCCGCAGGATGGCAGGGTCACCGTCTCGGCGCGGGCCGACAACGGTGGTGTCCTGCTCACGGTCAGCGACACAGGAAGCGGAATCAGCCGGGAGCACCTGCCCAGAGTCTTCGAGCGGTTCTACCGCGCAGATCCGTCCCGCGCCCGGGCCATCGGCGGTACCGGGCTCGGCCTCGCCATAGTCCGGCACCTGATCGAGAGCCACGGCGGCCGGGTTTGGGCCGAAAGCGAGCCGGGACAGGGCACGACCATCGGGATGTGGGTGCCGTAAGGCGGGAAGATGGGAAGGCGGGAAGACGGAAAGTGCTCGCTCCTCCAGAGCTTCCCGTCTTCCCGCCTTCTCGTCTTCCCGCCTTC
>CBINCZ010000023.1:0-12870 GCA_966249295.1 uncultured Gemmatimonadales bacterium | reverse complement strand
CAAGCTCGCCCCCAGGGAGATTGCCTGGCAGGTGGGAGAAGATTCGCTCTTCGGTCTCTTCCTGGGCGATTCGATTTACACTCGGCTCGCCGTGGCGACTGCGCGTGACGGTGCGCGTGCTGTTGTGGTGCCTGCCATGTCGGCGGATCGCGCGTCGCCGGTTGATCGGCCGCTGGCGCGATACTACTCGCGCGGGATTCCGGTGCACGTGCGTGGTCACGCATTGCGGGTGCGGGTTCGGTTGTTCGAACTGAGCCCCGACGCGAGCGAGTTCCTGCTCTTCATGCCGGCGCTCAGCGCGCTGCACACCAACCGGGAGGACGTGCGCGAATCCTACGACGCTGCCACCGACGGGTGGGTCGGGAATGGACCGGGCGCGCTGTATGACCACGGCATGCTGGGCCCAAGACTCGTGGATGGCGGGTCGGGCGAGGCGGAATGGCGCTATCTCGACGCCCTGGAGAACGTGACCCGCGCGTTCATGGCGGGGAGCGCCTGGAGCTGGACTGCCAGGCACGCCGAGCTGCAGGCGGATTATTACCCCGGCATCGACGAAGCCGACCATCGGTGGCTCGGCTTCGCCAGCGAGGGAGTTCCCGGCGTCAGTGCAGAGCTTCGAAGGGCTGTCGAGCCAATCCGAGCACGCGCCTGGCAGCTGGCCGACCTGCGGCTCGGGGCGCTCATGGCGCTGGTGGCGCGCGATGCCACGGCGCGTCTCTGGCTTGCCGGCGATCACGGCATGCGCCCACTCTGGCGAGTCTTTCATCCCAACGTCGCGCTGCGGGAGGCGGGGCTGCTCGCGGTTGATGACAGCGGCAGGGTGGATGCGGGCCGTACCCGCGCGCTGGCCTGGGACGGGCTCTTCATCATGCTCAACCGCACTCGCTGGCGCGATGGCATCGTCACGCCGGAGCAGGCCGCCGCCGTGCTCGATTCGGTGGAGCACGTGCTGCGCACGGTGCGGGGGCCGGATGGCAGGCCGGTGGTGACGCAGGTCTGGCGGGTTGGCCCGGGGGATTCACTGGGGCGCGGCGGACCAGCGGGCGGCGACCTCTACTTCGGGGTGGCGCCGGGCTACGACCTCGACGCCCGCATCTCGGGGCCGGTTATCGGGCCCTCGAGCATTCACGGCAACCATGGATTCCCCTCGACTGATCCCGACATGGCGACGGTGCTTTGCGCGTGGGGCACCGGCGTACACGCGGGGCGCACGGGCATTCGCCGGACGATCGACGTCCGGCGTGCAGTGCTGGGCTGGTTGGGCGTCGCGCTCGGCGCCAAGCGCTAAGCGCCTGGCGCCCGACGCTTGACTCTCGACGTCCGACTTGCATATTTATGCATTATGCACACCCAGCGCCCCACCGTCGCCCTGGCCTTTTCGGGCGGGCTCGATACTTCCTACTGCGTGCCCGTCCTCCGCGATGCGGGCTACGACGTCCACACCGTCTTCGTCAACACCGGCGGCTCCTCTGCCGCCGAGCGGGAGGCCATCCGCCGCCAGGCGATGGCCGTCGGCGCTGCGGCGCATCATGAGGTGGACGCCCGTGCCGCCGTCTTCGACCGCTTCGTCCGCTTCCTGATCCAGGGCAATGTCCTGCGGGGCGAGGTCTATCCGCTTTCGGTTGCCGCGGAGCGCACCCAGCAGGCCATCTCGGTCATCGAGGTCGCGCGCAGCATCGGCGCGGCGGCGGTGGCGCATGGGTCCACCGGCGCGGGCAACGACCAGATCAGATTCGACATCGCCTTGCGGGTGCTGGCGCCCGAACTCGGCATCATCACGCCCATCCGCGAACAAGGCGTGACCCGTGACCAGTCGATTGCCTATCTCCAGGCCCGCAACCTTCCGGTCCCCGCCAAGGCGTCGGCCTATTCCATCAATCGCGGCTTGTGGGGCACCACGTGGGGCGGGGGCTGGACCCACGACACCTGGGCCGGCCCGCCCGCCGAGTTGATCGAGCCGCCCGCGGACGCGCCTGCACCGGTAGAGATCGTGTTCGGCTGGGAGACAGGCACGCCGGTTTCGCTCGATGGATCGCCGCTCAGCGGCGCCGACCTGGTGGATCGACTGGGGGAGATCGCAGAGTCCTATGGCATCGGCCGGGCCATTCATGTGGGCGAAACGGCCCTCGGCATCAAGGGACGCATCGGCTTCGAGGCCGGTGCCGCACTCATGCTCATCGGCGCGCATCGCGAGCTGGAGAAGCTGGTGCTCACCCGTTGGCAGATGTTCTGGAAGGACCAGCTCGGGCGCTTTTACGGCGACCGGCTGCATGAAGGGCACTACTTCGATCCCGCCCTGCGCGACATCGAGGCGATGATCACCAGTTCGCAGCAGCGGGTGACGGGCGAAACGCGGGTACGGCTCTGGCCCGGGCGCTTCCAGGTGGTGGGCGCGCGGAGTCCCTTCTCGATGATGGATCCCGCCGTCGCTACCTATGGCGAGGAGCACCGGCTCTGGACCGGGGAGGAAGCCCGCGACTTCGCCCGGGTGTCTGCCATTCCATCGCTGCTCGCGCTCCGGGCGGCCGCACACGCCGAGGGAGACGAATCATGGTCGTAACGACGCGGGTGCGGCTGGACCGGATCGCATCCAGCACCCGGAACGCCGAGCTCACGCCCGAGGTGATCGTGGGCGACGAGATCGTGGCCCAGGAGGGCTACGTGCTGGCGGTCCGCATCCTCACCGACAAGTCGAGCTACAACACGGTGGAGGACCTGTCGGGACGGATGGTGTCACTGCGCGCCGGAGACGTGCTGGCCGGCGTGCTGGGCGCGCGTCGCGCGCTTCGTGGCTACGCCGGTGAGGTGCCAAGGCACATCGCCGTGGGTGACGTGATCCAGGTACTGAACCTGGGCGGCATCCTGGGGCGCTGCACCTCGGAGAACCCCGACATCGGCCCGCCGTTTGACGCCGAGGTCCTGGGTGCCGTGCTCACCTTCCCGGCGCTGGGCGACCGGATCGGCCGGCCGGCCCACATCCGCGATCACGCAGTCGCTCCCGCCGACCGGCTGGAGAGCAGGGTGCCGGTGGTGTACGTGGCGGGCACCTGCATGAATGCCGGCAAGACAGTGGCCGCTACCGAACTGGTGCGCGGGCTGGCGAGAAGCGGACTGAAGGTCGGTGCTGCCAAGCTCACCGGCGTCTCGCTCATGCGTGACGCCCTCTCGATGCAGGACGCAGGCGCCGCTGCCGCACTCACCTTCAATGACGTCGGCATCGCCAGCACCCATCCTGGCATTACCGTCGCCACCGCCAAGGGCCTGTTCAACCGGCTCGCGTCGGCGCGCCCCGATGTGATCGTGGCTGAACTGGGCGACGGCATTCTGGGTGAGTACGGAGTGCAGGACATTCTGGCTGACACCGAGCTGGCGGGTGCCGGTGCCGCCTGGGTGATGGCAGCTCCCGATCCGGTGGCGTGCTGGGGCGCGGTGGAGCTGATGCGCTCGCAGTTTGGCCTGCCGGTGACGGTCATCACGGGACCCGCGACCGACAACGACGTGGGCCGGAGCTACATCCGCGCCTCGCTGGGCCTGCCGGCCCACAACGCCCGGCGCGACGCCGATGGGCTGCTGGCCGCGGTGCGCGGCAGCCTGGACGCGTGGATGGCGGCGCGCGAACCCGTCGCTGTGGGTGCCGGCGCATGAACGAGGGACTTCGCGTGGCGGTTGTGGGCGCCGCCGGCTACGCCGGCGGTGAGCTGCTACGGCTGCTGCTGCAGCATCCGCATGTGAGCGAGGTGATCGCCACCAGCCGGAGCCAGGCAGGAAAGCCGATCGCCGAAGTGCATCCCGGCCTGGCGCCGCTCACGGACGCGCGCTTTGCCGGGCTCACGCCGGGTGAGGCGGCGGCCGGACGGGACGTGCTCTTCCTGGCGCTGGAGCATGGCGAATCATCGAAGATGATCGGCGAGATCTTTGCCGCGGGACCCGGCCTCATCGTGGATCTCGCTGCCGATTTCCGGATCCAGTCGCCCCGGCTCTACGAGCAGTTCTACGGCACCCATCCCTCGCCGGACTACGTGCACCGGTTCGCCTACGGGCTGGCCGACGTGGTGGGCAAGCGCCTCAAGGGTGCCACGGCGATCGCCGCGCCCGGCTGCTTCGCGACGGCTGCACAATTGGCACTCTGGCCCATCGCCAAGGCGGGCATTGCCTGCGAGCCGACGCTCTTTGCCATCACCGGCTCGAGCGGCGCCGGCGTCCATCCGCGTCCCACGACCCATCACCCCGCGCGTGGCAACAACGTGTTCGCGTACTCGGTGCTGGGTCACCGCCACGAGGCCGAGGTGCTGGCCAGCTGGCGCGCGTGGACCGGCCGGGAGGAGGCCCACGCCCGGCTGATGGTGCATGGCGGGCCGTTCGTGCGCGGGATCTATCTCACCATGCACGTGCGGCTGCGCGAAGCCGATGCCGCGCTGGCCAACGGGGCCACTGCGTTCTATCGCGAGGCGTATGCCGACCGTCCCTTTGTCCGGATCATGGATCGCGCGCCCGACCTGACCCAGGCGGTCGGCACCAACTACGCGTTCATCCATGCCGCGATGACCGAAGATGGCCGGGAACTGCAGGTGATCGTTGCGGAGGACAACCTGGTGAAGGGCGCCGGCGGCCAGGCCATCCAGGCCATGAATATCGCCCTGGGCCTCGAGGAGACGGCCGGGCTCGAGGCCGTGGGGATCTATCCATGCTGAACAGCACCGCTGACGCGCTGCTGCCGGTCTATGCCCAGATGCCGGTGAAGCCGGTCTCGGGTCGCGGGTCCTGGATCGTGGACGAGGATGGCAACCGGTGGCTCGATGCCTACGGCGGGCATGCCGTGGCGGCCACCGGTCATAGCCATCCGGCCGTGGTGCGTGCCATCAGCGAGCAGGCGGCGGCGCTGCTGTTCTACTCGGCCGTCCTGCCCCATCCCAATCGCGAGCGCCTTGCAGCCGAGCTGGCGCTGCGGATGCCTGACCCGCTCTCGCACGTCTTCTTTGCCAATTCGGGCGCCGAAGCCAACGAGAACGCCATGATGCTGGCGCGGAAGGTGACCGGACGCCAGCGCGTGGTTTCCGTCTCGGGCGGATGGCATGGACGCACGGTGGCCTGTCTCGCCGTTACCGATGGCGAGAAGTACGAAGCCGGTGCCCGGCGTGCCGGGATGCCGCTTTCCACCAAGGTGCCGTTCAATGACGTCGCGGCGCTGGACCAGCTGGTCGATGACAGCGTCGCCGCGCTGATCGTGGAGCCGGTGCAGGGAATGATGGGGGCGCGCGACTGCTCGGTCGATTTCCTGCGGGCCGCACGTCGCGTCACGGCCGCATGCGGCGCCATGCTGATTTTCGACGAAATCCAGTGCGGGGTGGGACGGAGCGGGTACTTCACCGCGGCGGAGGCGTACGGCGTGGTTCCCGATCTTCTCACCATGGCCAAGGGGCTGGGATCGGGCCTGCCCATCAGCGCCACCGTCGCGACGGACGCGATCGCTTCCCAGGTGAAGGTGGGCGACCTCGGCAGCACGTTCGGCGGGGGCCCGGTGCCGTGTGCCGCCGCGCTGGCCACGCTCCGGGTCATGGACGACGAGTCCCTGCTCCAGAACGTGCGCGTCGTAGGCCAGCGACTGCGTGACGGCGCCTGGCGCGCCGGTGTGCAGGCCGTCCAGGGACGCGGCCTCCTGCTGGGCCTCCGGCTCGACCGACCGGCGGTGGACGTGCAGCGCGCACTCTTCGAGCGTCGCATCCTCACCGGTACTTCCACGGACCCCAGGGTGCTGCGGCTCATGCCGCCGCTTTCGTTCTCGATCGCGGAGGCGGACAGGCTCATCGCCGCGCTGGTGGAGGTGATCGCGTGAGCGGACGCGATTTTCTCGCCATGGAGGACTGGGGGCAGGAGGGCATCGAGCGCCTGCTGGCGCTCGCTGCGCGGGTCAAGCGTGGCGAGATCACCGGCGGCCTCGAACGCAAGGTGCTGGCGGCGATCTTCATGGACCCGAGTCTTCGTACCCGCTCGAGCTTCGAAACGGGGATGTTCCTGCACGGCGGCCATGCCCTCATCCTCGAGCCCGGCAAGGGGAGCTGGACGCTCGAGACCGAGCACGGCGTGGTGATGGATGGGACATCGGTGGAGCATGTGATCGAGGCAGCGCGCGTCCTGTCGCGCTACGCCGATGCACTGGCCGTGCGAGCCTTTCCCAAGGGTGGGACATGGGACGTGGCCCGTGAAGACCGGATCATCCGCGACTTCGCGCGCTACTCGTCCAAGCCGGTGATCAACATGGAGAGCACTCGCCGGCATCCATGCCAGGGACTGGCTGACGCGATGACACTTCGCGAGAAGCTGGGCGACCCGCGGCGGAAGAAGTTCGTGCTGGCGTGGGCCTGGCATCCCAAGCCGCTCCCGACCGCGGTTCCCGCAAGTGCGGCGGTGGCCGGCGCCATGATGGGCATGGAGGTGGTGATCGCCCGGCCACCCGGCTATGCACTCGATCCGGTCGATATGGCCGCCATTGCGCGGTGCGCCGCCGACGCCGGTGGTTCGGTGGCGGAATCGGAAGACCTCGACGCCGCGCTGGCAGGCGCGGATGCGGTTTACGTGAAGTCCTGGGGCGCCCTCAGCGCCTTCGGCCGGCCCGACGCGGAAGGCATCCTGCGCGAGCCATATCGCAGCTGGCGCATGACGGCTGAACGGCAGATGCTCACGCGCGACGGCGCCGGCATCGTGATGCACTGCCTCCCCGTCCGGCGCAACGTGGAAATCGACGACGCCGTCCTCGACGGCCCGCACTCGGTCGTGGTGGACGAGGCGGAGAACCGGTTGCATGTGCAGAGGGCACTGTTACTTGAAGTTATGAGCTGAGAGCTGGGAGCTGAGAGCTGAGCGCAACACTTCTCTCAGCTCCCAGCTCTCAGCTCCAAGCCCCATAAGGAGCCCACTTTGTCCCTCGACCCATCCCTCACCGGCCTCAAGGGCGCATTGCGCTACGTGCGTGCGTACCGGGACCAGGTGTTTGTCGTCAAGCTTGGCGGGGAAGTGCTGCAGGACGCCGAGGTCCTGGATCAGGTGGCCACACAGCTGGCGCTGCTCCAGTCGCTCAGCATCCGCCTGGTGGTGGTGCATGGCGGCGGCCCGCAGGCCTCGGCGCTCACCCGCCGCATGGGTCAGGAGCCGGTGATGGTCGGCGGCCGGCGGGTGACCGACGATGCCGCACTGGAAGTGACCAAGATGGTATATGCCGGCCTGCTGAACACCGACCTGATCGCCGCACTCAGGGGGCATCGGGTGCAGGCGGTTGGGCTCACGGGCGTGGACGCGGACCTGCTCACTGCGCACCGCCGCCCGCCGGTGAACCTGGTCAACGACGACGGCAAGCCCCAGCGAGTGGACTTCGGCCATGTGGGTGACCTGGACCGGGTGGATGTGCACGTACTCACGACACTCCTGGATGCGCGGTTCGTGCCGGTGGTGGCGAGTCTCGCCGGTGACGACGACGGGAATGTCTATAACGTGAATGCCGACACCGTGGCCGAGGCCATTGCGACGGCACTGCGGGCACAGAAGCTGATCTTTCTCACTGGTGCGCCGGGCGTGCTGCGGGACAGGAACGATCCCTCGACGCTGGTCACCTTTGCCGATCCGGATGACCTGGCCGAGCTGATGCAGAGCGGCGCGCTGTCGGGCGGCATGAAGCCCAAGGTGGAAGCCTGCATTCGCGCCGCCACTGGCGGGGTCGAGCGCACCCACATCGTGGATGGCCGGCAGCCCGACGCACTGCTGACCGAGGTGTTCACCGGTGCCGGATGCGGCACGATGATCGTCGGACGGAAGGAAAAGGCGACCTACCTTGGCGTTGACCTGGCCTCCCGAGATTGAGTTCCTGCGCGAACTGGTCTCCACGTCCTCGGTGAGCGGCACCGAGGAAGCGGTGGGCCGGCTCGTGGAGGCGCGCGCCCACGAGTGGGGGCTCGACGTGACGCGGGACGATGCCGGCGTCCGGGTGGAGGTGCGCGGTCCTGCGCCGGGCCCGACGCTGGCGCTGGTTTCCCACCTCGATACGGTGCCTGCGGGGGAGGGGTGGACACGTGATCCCTTCCGCGCCTCGATCGAAGAGGGACGCCTTTACGGACGCGGCGCCGGAGACGCGAAAGGGCCGGTGGCTGCAATGGTGGCGGCGGCCTGGGACCTGGCTCGCGACCGCCGAGTTGCCCGTGGCCGGTTACTGGTGATTCTTGGCTACGGCGAGGAGACCCGTCTCACCACGATGCCGGAGGCGGTCCGCCGCTCCGGCGCCATCGACGCAGCCATCATCGGCGAGCCAACCAATCTCGATTTTGCGGTGGCCCAGCGCGGGCTCATGATGGTGGACCTCGTCGCCGCCGGCGACCAGCGCCATGCCGGCTATGCCTCGGCCGATGGCGAGTTCACCAACGCGACCGTCATGCTTGCGGGTGACCTGCTCAGGCTTGGTTCGCTTTTTCCCGATCGGCCGCATCCGATGCTCGGCGCGCCGACGGTCACGCCCACCATGCTCGAGGCGGGCGTGAGCCGCAACGTGACGCCGCCCTCGGCCCGCGCGGTGCTCGACATCCGCAGCACGCCGTCATGGCCGCATGACCAGATTGCCCAGCGCCTGCGTGACGCGCTGGCATCCCAAGTCGTGGTCACGTCCGACCGCCTGGTGCCGTGCGAGACGCCCGGCACGTCGCAGCTGTTGCCCATCATGCAGGCCACCCGTCCCGCGGCCCGCGCGTATGGCAGCCCGACCTGTTCCGACTGGGTCTTCCTGCGCGACCGTGATGCCGTCAAGTGCGGGCCCGGCACCAGTCGCCGTTCCCATACGCCGGATGAATACGTGGACCTCCATGAGGTGAGTGACGCGCGGGATTTCTATGCCTTGGTGGCGGAGCGATATCTCGCATGAAGCAATCCCGCACGCTCTGGTCGCCCGGCGCGGCCCCCGATGCGCAGATGCTGGCCTACACCATCGGCGATGATCCGGTGTGGGATGCCCGCCTGCTGCACTGGGATGTGCTTGGCAGTCTCGGCCACATCGAGGGACTGCGGGCGTCACGGCTGCTGCGCGACGGCGAGTACCGCTCGCTTCGCCGGGGGCTGCGTATCGCACTCAGGGAAGTGCAGGCCGGCCGGCTGGCTATTGCGCCTGATCAGGAGGATGTCCATACCGCGATCGAGGCCTGGCTTACGCGGCGGAGCAGGGACGCGGGTGAGCGCCTGCATACTGGCCGCTCGCGCAACGATCAGGTGGCGGTGGACCTGCGGCTCTACCTGAAGGATGCCCTGCTCAATCTCCATGAGTCGGGCTCGGCCCTCGCGGCGGCGTTGCTGCAATTTGGCGGGCGCCATCGCCGCACCCTCTGGCCTGGCTACACTCACCAGCGCCGGGCCATGCCGTCATCGGTGGCGCTGTGGGCCGGGGCGCTGGCTGAAGGCCTGCTCGACACGCTGGAGGAGCTTCCCACGCTCTGGGCACGAGTGGATCGCTGCCCGCTGGGCAGCGCGGCCGGCTACGGTGTGCCGCTGCCACTCAAGCGCGAGGCCACCGCTCGCGCACTCGGCTTCCGCGGCCTGGATCGCAACGTCGCGACAGTGCAGAACGGCCGCGGCAAGCTGGAGGCGGCGGTGCTGGGCTGGTGCGGGCAGCTGGGTCACGAGCTCTCGCGGCTTGCGGTGGATGCCATCCTGTACAGCGCGGAGGAGTTCGGGTATCTCGTACTGCCGGCCCAACTGGCGACCGGTTCCAGCATCATGCCGCACAAGCGCAATCCCGATCTCTTCGAGCTGACGCGCGCACGTGCGGCAGCGCTGGACGGCGACCACGTCTCCCTGCTCCTGCTCAAGGGGAAACTGGGGAGCGGCTACCATCGGGACTTCCAGCTCCTGAAGGAGCCGCTCTTTCGCGGGCTCGACCGGACTCGGGAAATGCTGGCGATGATGGCGACCGCCGTACCGATGCTGAGCGTGGACCGGGAGCGCTGCCAGGCGGCGCTTGCCGGCGGCGCACTCGCGACCGACGAGGTCATGCGCCGGGTGGAGAATGGTATTCCCTTCCGGCGCGCCTATCGCGACGTCGCAGCGGCCATCAAGCGGGGCGAGCGGTTCGATCCGCCGACCGATCCGGAGATGCTGGCGCGCCGCAGTTCGGCGGGCGGCGTGGGCAACGTGGGACTGGCCGAGGCGCGCCAGCGGGTGGGCCGGGCCGTGCGATGGCAGCGTGCGGAGCGGCGCCGTTTCGATGCCGCCATGCGACGGCTGGCAGGGAGATGATGCCATGACGAACGATCGCCGGAAGCGTCAGCTCAAGATCCTGGAGATGATCGAGACCCGGGCGCTGAGGACACAGGAAGACGTGGCTGAGGCCCTGGCGTCGGAGGGCTGGGAGGTCACCCAGTCCAGCGTAAGCCGTGACATCGCGGCGCTGGGTCTCGTCAAGGTGGGTGGCGTGTACCGCAGGCCCGAGGCGGGTGCCATCAACGTGGAGGATCCCGATGAGCGCCGCATCGCCGAGGGCGTCCTGACGGCGGAGCCGGCGGGTGATGCGCTGGTGGTGCTCCATACGCCGCCGGGCGAGGCGAGCCGGGTCGGCGCCGCGCTCGACCGCCTGGCGTGGGGAGAAATCGTCGGCACCATCGCGGGCGACGACACGATTTTTCTCGCGACGCATGGCCGCAACGAGCAGCGGAGGTTGCTGCGGTTGCTGGGGAGGTTGGTGAGAAGGGCTTAGGGCGTAAGGCATAGGGCTTGGGGCTCGCGAGTCACCAGTCTCGTGTCCTCCCAAGCCTTACTCCTCACGCCTTACGCCTCACGCCTTACGCCTTCCAGTCCACCCCGGTCCCCTCACAAACCGCCCCGGCTTCGCGCCCGTGTGCTCGCCATCCTTCAGCACCTGCGCGCCGTTCACGAACACGTCACGCACGCCGGTGGAGTACTGGTGTGGCTGCTCAAAAGTGGCGTGGTCGATGATCGTCCTCGGATCGAAGACGACGACGTCAGCGAAGTAGCCCGGTGCGAGCTGTCCGCGCCGTTGCAGCTTCAGGTTGGTGGCCGGGAGCGAGGTCAGCTTCCGGATGGCGTCTTCCAGCGGGATGACGTGCTCGTCCCGGACATATTTCCCCAGCAATCGCGCCACGTTCCCGTACGCGCGGGGATGGGTGCCGGTCTTCAGGAATACTCCCTCGGTGGCATAGCTCCCCGCGTCCGAGCCGAAGCTCACCCACGGCAGTGCGATCTTCTTTTTGACATTGTCTTCCGACATGGTGAAGAAGACGCACCCCACGCGGCTGTCATCCTGCACCACGAGGTCCATCGCCGTCTCTTCCGGTGAGGTGCCGCGCATGCGGGCCACGTCACCCAGGGTCTTGCCAATCAGGTAGCGCAGCGAATCCTGGCGGAAGCTCACCAGCAGGATGCCATCAGGTCCGCCGGCGTTTGCAAACGAATTGTCATAGCCTTCCGCGCCTCCCCGCATCTCCCTCGCGAGTCGGGCGCGGATGGCGGGATCCTTGAGCCGCTCAACCCACGCCTTGTGGCCGCCCTCCTGCACCCACGTGGGCATGGTGGCGTCGAGCCCGGTCGAGCTGGCAGGATAGGTGTACATGTCCGCCGTGATCTGGAGTCCTGCGCGTCGCGCGGAATCCACCCTGGCGATGACTGAATCGAGCTTGGCCCAGTTCGCCCTGCCGGATGCCTTGAGGTGGTAGATCTCGGCGGGCACGTGCGCCTCGCTCGCGATCTGTATCAGCTCATCGAGCGCGCCCAGCACGTGGGCGCCTTCGTCGCGCATGTGGGAGATGTACATGCCATGGTATTCGCCGGCGGCCCTGGCGAGCGCGATCAGCTCGCTGGTGGGCGCATAGTTGTCCGGCGCGTAGATGAGCGACGAGCCCACACCCAGCGCGCCCTCGCGCATTCCCTCGCGGACCAGGTCCTGCATCCGGGCCAGCTCGTCGGGCGTGGCCGGCCGATTGGCGTAACCGACTTCATGCTCGCGCACCGTGCCCGCGCCGATGAACGAGGCGATGTTGGTAGAGATGCCGCGCTGTTCCATGTACTCGAGGTATTGCCCCAGCGTGGTCCACGGCACGTCGTACTTGATGTCCTGCTGCCGGGCGATCATCTCGGCGCGCATGGAGTCGGTGAGCGGGCCCATGGAGCTGCCCTCGCCCATCACCTCGAGCGTCACGCCCTGGCGGATGCCGCCCTGAGACCGGCCATCCTGGATGAGGGAAACATTTGCCCAGCTGAGCATGTTGATGAAGCCGGGGGCTACGGCCATGCCGGTCGCGTCGATCTCACGGTTACCGCTACCGGCAGGCACGCTGCCGACCATCACGATGCTGTCGCCCTTGATGGCGACGTCGGCCACGACGCCGGGCGAGCCAGTCCCGTCATATACGGTGCCGCCGCGGATTACGACGTCGTAAGGACGGCTGCCGCATCCCGACAGCAGGAGCGGCACCAGCAGTGCGCCAGCACGCCACATTGCACCTCTAACCAGGAATCGCAGCGACATGGCCATGAATGAAGGGCTCCTGAAGGAGTTCGACCACGAGATGGACAGCACCCGACGGACACTGGAGCGGGTGCCCTTCGACAAGTCCGCCTGGAAGCCGCATACCAAGCCGTACTCACTCGGCGCGCTGGCCGGCATAGAGGGCGTAAGGCGTAAGGCATGGGGCCGGGCCAACGGAGATCGCGTGTAGCGCTCCCTCCTCGTCTTCAGCCTGCACCGTTCCAGCTTTCAGCCTTCAGCCTTCAGCCTTACGTCTTACGCCTTACGCCTTAAGCCTTCAGCCCTACGCCCCACGCCCAACTCTATCCGCAAAATCATTCCAGAAATCTTCCGTAAACGACCGCACCACGCCTTCAAGCAGC
>CBINCZ010000022.1:0-13778 GCA_966249295.1 uncultured Gemmatimonadales bacterium | reverse complement strand
CAGGTTTGGGGACTGGCCCAAATATAAGACGCAAACCCCGACAGTGCAAATGGAGCAAGGGGAAATTTCACGCCAGCCAGCAGGCCGCGATAACCACGTCGGTAATGGCCCAGGCACCCAGGGCCAGGTACATGCCGCGCTGGTGCTCGGCCGGCCGGCGAGACGCGGCCGTCCCGGCCCACGGGATCAGCACCACGAGCCATGCAGCCAGCGCCCCGCCCAGCGCCAGCCACCGCCAGTCCTGCAACGGCCATCCTGCACTGCCACCCGCGAGGCCAAAACAGGCGAAGGCCAGCAGTGTCGCCACAATGCCCACGCGCAGGCTCATTCGCGCCCCGAGGCGACGAGCGAGGGTCCAGTCGCCCCGCTGTTCGTCCTCCTGCAGCTGGTAAAGCTGCGTGAGCGGATAGAGGCAGGCGAACAACGCGCCGAAACCGGCCACCAGCCACCACGCCCATGTCGTCGGCTTCGCACCCAGCGCCAGCCATCCCGCAAGCGGCGTAATAGCACCGAAGCCGACCAGGTTGATGGCCCAGTCCGCGCCGGCCACCGCCTTGAGCCGCCAGGGCGGGACCGAATAGAGTACCGAGAGCACCAGGCACAGGGCGTATGCCGCCGCGTAGCTCGGCACAAGCAGCAGCAGCGCGAGTGCCAGGCCGAGCAGCATGAGCCCGAGGCCCCACGCGAAGAGAAAGCGGGGCGGCGGTGGGGGACGCCGCAGGTACGCGACATCCGACTCGTCCCGGTCAAAGGCGGAATTGATGGCGAGCGTCCCACCGTTGAGGCAGGCAACCCAGAGCACGACGCCGAGCAGCGCGCGCTTCCAGGGCAGCGGTGCTCCGTCGGGCCAGACCGTGGCGGCGAGCAGTGTGCCCAGCGCCGTGTGGCCCGCCATGATGGGCCATTCAGCGGGCCGCAGATGCAGGATGTAATCGAACGAGCGCCCCAGGAGCCGGTAGCCGGCAGCCCGCGCGCCCTGCGGCGGGGCGCCGCTTGTCACCCTGTGAGTCCGAGCGCCGCAGTCGCCAACCGAAGGCCATCCAGCGTCAGGTCGGACTCGACTGCCTCAATGCTGCTGCAGAGCGGAGCGACGAGTCCCGCCAACCCGCCGGTCGCGATGCAGCGCGGCGCGCTGCTGCCGGGCCATTCCTCACGAATCCGGCGCACCATTCCGTCCACGGCATCGGCCGCACCGTAGAGGACACCGGCCTGGATGCACTCTTCCGTTCGCCGCCCGATGACCCGATCGGGCCGGGCGAGCTCGGTGGCAGGCAGCTTGGCGGCACGCCTGGTGAGCTGGTCAGCCGACGTGCGGAGCCCGGGCATGATCGCGCCACCGATGAAGCGGCCGTCCGCGAGGATGCAGTCGAAGGTTGTGGCGGTGCCAAAATCCACCACGATGACGTCTGCGTGGTATCGCTCCACCGCCGCGAGCACGTTCACGATCCGGTCGGCACCGACGGTGAGGGGCTCGTCCACATCGAGCGCCACCGGAAGCGGGCTGCGCGGGGTCACCTGCTCCGGCCTCACGCCCGTCGCCATCGTGACGCCTTCCAGCACTCCGCGCGTCGCCGCGGGCGCCACTGACGCAACGCAAGCGGCCCGAACTTCATTGGGCGAATGCCCAAAGTGCACCAGGAACCCGCTGAGCGCCGCGGCCCATTCGTCGGGCGTGCGCTCAGGGCTTGTGGTCATCCGCCAGTAGGCGGTGAACTCGGCACCGCGGACCAGTCCGGCGGTGATCTCGGTGTTGCCGATGTCGAGAACGAGGAGCATGGTCCCCTACTCCGTGAGGGTGACTCGTTCGGCGGTTTCCACTGGTGCGCCGCGCACCAGCGCCAGCGATCCGTCAGCCCGCCGGACCCGCAACGCGCCGTCCGCCGCAATCCCTTCGGCGCGCCCCTCCTCGGGCGACACCAGCCGACGGCCGGACAGCCAGTCGCGCTCTGCCAGTGCCCCGAGCTCGCTCGGCGAGAGCGGGCCTGTCGCACTCGCGATCTCCACAAGCGCGTCGGCGATGGCCTGCGCCAGCGATTCCAGCGCCGCAGTCACGCCATGATCTGCCAGTCGCGTCGAGCTGTCGCGCAGGTCGTCGGGCAGTTCATTGCGCACGTTGAGGCCGACGCCCACCGTGACCCAGGCCAGGCGGTCGCCATTCCAGCGTGCCTCGCACAGGATTCCCCCCGCCTTCTTTCCCTGCACCATGATGTCGTTGGGCCACTTGAGCATCAGGTCCCTTGCGCCTAGCGCATCGAGCGTTCGCACGATGGCCAGCCCGGCCCGGAGCGCGAGCACCTGCATGCCGTTGTCACAGGTGGGGCGCAGAAGGACGCTGAGCCACAAGCCGCCGGGCGCCGAGGACCAGTCACGCCGACGCGAGCCTCGGCCCGCCGTCTGCTCGATCGCCGCCACGGCCACGCCCTGAGCGGCGCCCTGCTCCGCCAGGGCATGCACAGCGTCCTGGGTGCTCTCGACGCTGGGCGTCCATCGCACGGTCAGCGCAGGCTTCGTCATGTCCGGAACACCCAGAGCAGCAACAAGCCGAATGCGATCCGGTACCACGCGAAGACGGTGAAGCTGCGGTGCGACACGTAGCGTAGGAAGCTGCGCACCACGACCAGCGCCGAGATGAACGAGACCGCGAAGCCGATGGCCAGGATGGGCACGTCAGCCGTCGTGAGCACGTCGCGGCTGGAGTACAAGTCAAAGAGGGTAGCCGCAAACATCACCGGACTGGCAAGGAAGAAGGAAAATTCCGTGGCAGCGCGCCGGGTGAGCCCAAGGGAAAAGCCACCGAGGATCGTCGCACCCGAGCGCGAGACGCCCGGAATCAGTGCGAGCACCTGCGCCAGGCCGACGCCGAGCGCAGTCCCCGGCGGCACCGCAAAGGGATCGTCGTTCCGGCTGGGGGGCGCCCAGCGCTCGATCAGCAGGATCACGATGCCACCGACCACCAGCGCGGTGGCCACGACGACGGGCGTAAAGAGCGCGGCCTTGATCTGGTGATGGAACAGAAAGCCGACCAGCGCCGCCGGAATGAACGCGATGACCAGCGACAGCACGAAACGCTGATCGGCCCGGCTGCTCGCTGCGTGCCGTACAACCGCAGCGAGACGGGCGCGGTAGAGCCACAAGATCGCGAGGATCGCCCCGAGCTGGATGAAGATCTCGAAGGTTTCGGCCCGGGCGTCAGTCCAGCCCAGGAGGTGCCCCGTCACGATCAGGTGGCCGGTGGAGGACACCGGCAGGAACTCGGTGATGCCCTCCACGATCCCGAGCAGGATCGCCTTGAGCCACAATGGCAGCGCGGCCAGCGCGCCTGTCACGCAAGCGTCTCGGCGTAGAACTGCTCATACTGCGGCACGATGTGATCCACCGAATACTGCTGGGCGTGCGCGATGCACGCCGCACGCATCGCCTCCCACCGGGACCGGTCGCGCAGCAGCTCCACCGCCCGGCGGCCCATGGCCTCAACGCTGCCCACGGGCTCGAGCAGGCCGGTGACGCCATCCTCGACCACCTCCGGAATCCCGCCCACGTTGGTGGCGATGACCGGCACGCCGCACGCCATGGCTTCGAGCGCCGCGAGCCCGAAGCTCTCCGTCTGCGACGGCAGCACGAAAAGATCCGAGGACTGCAGCAGGCTGGCTACCGAATCGAGCCGGCCCAGGAAGCGAACGTCGTCGCCCACATCGAGCGAGCGGGCCTCGCGTTCGGCGTCCTCGCGCTCGGGGCCGTCACCCACCATCAGCAGGGTGGCAGGCATGGCCTGGCGGATGCGCGCGAAAACCCGGATCACATCCCGCACCCGCTTCACCTCGCGGAAATTGGAGGTGTGCATGATGACCTTGTGCCCGGCGGGCGCCACCTTGCCGCACTCCGGTTGATCCGCCGGCCGATACTCCTCGAGGTTGACGAAGTTCGGGATGACGCGGATATCGCACGCCACGCACCCGAAGGCACGATAGGTCTCGTCGCGCAGGTGGCCGGACACCGCCGTCACGCCGTCCGACTGCTCGATCGAGAAGCGGGTGATGGCAAAGAAGCTTGCTTCCTGTCCCACTAGGGTGATGTCGGTGCCATGCAACGTGGTGATGACCTTCACCGGCTGGGCCGAGCCCAGCATTTCGCGTGCAAGGTACGCCGTCGTGGCATGGGGAATCGCGTAGTGAACGTGCAGGAGGTCGAGTCGCTCCCGCAGGGCAACTTCATGCTGCTTGGACGCGAGCGCCAGCGTGTAGGGAAAGTGGTCAAACAGCGGATAGCGCCCCATCCGGGTATCCACTTCGTGGAAGTAGACCCGTTCAGTGTAGCCCCGGAGGCGGAATGGCATGGCGTAGGTGATGAAATGCACCTCGTGGCCGCGCCGCGCCAGCGCCAGGCCCAGTTCGGTGGCGAGAGCGCCGGAGCCCCCGTACGTGGGATAACAGGTGATACCGATCTTCATGTCTGTGCTCGTGCCCAGAGGTCGGCGATCTCCGCGGCCAGTTCCTCCGGACCGCGTGTCGCATCAAGGGTAATCCGCTCACCGGTGAGCTGGTGCCGGAACCATGTTTCCTGGCGCTTGGCGTATTGCCGTGTGCTGATGACCATGTCGGTGACGAGCGCCTCCTGCGCGCGCCGCCCGATCAGCACATCTACGGCCTCGCGCACGCCGATACCATCGAGACCCGGCGTGCCCGGCCGCGCGCCTTCAGCCAGCACGGCGGCCACTTCACCGAGCAGTCCGCGCTGCACCATTTCCCGCGCGCGAATCTCGATACGGCGGTGGATCACCGCCCGCGGCGCCGACAGCACGACGTACCATGGATCGATGCTGCGGGCCGCGCGGGCCTCACGCTGCCAGTAACTGAGGGGCCGTCCTGAGAGCAGGGCGATTTCGATGGCCCTGTGGGCCCGCTGCCGGCCGCCGCCGGTATAGCCGGCATCGAGCCGGCCCGCCCAGCGCACCAGCTCAAACGCGTCGAGCCGCGCCAGCCACGCATCCAGCCGGCGACGGCGCGTGGCATCCAGCGGAGGCTCATGGAACAGCCCTTCCGCCAGCGCCCGGATATAGAGCCCCGTCCCTCCCACCACGACCGGCATCCGGCCCCGGCTCCGAATGTCCCCGATGATCGCGGCAGCGTCCCGGGCAAAGCGTCCCGCGCTGTACCGCTCGCCCGGCGCGATCCGATCAAGCCCATGGTGAGGAACACGCGCCTGTTCCCGGGTGGTCGGCTTGGCGGTCGCGATGTCGAGTCCGCGATAAACCTGCCGGGAGTCGGCCGAGACCACCTCCAGCGGCCAGTGCCGGGCCAGGGCGAGGGCGACCGCGGTCTTGCCGATCCCGGTCGGGCCCACCAGCACGGGGACCCTAGCGACGGCCAAACCGGCGCTCCAGCTCCTCGCGAGGCAACTGCACGATGGTGGCGCGTCCGTGGACGTCGTGCGGCGGCAGCGCGGTGCCGAAGAGACGAGCCAGCAGCGTGCGCATCTCCTGCTCCGCCAGTGCCTCGCCGGCCTTGACCGCGGCCCGGCACGCGTACGTTGCGGCAAAGCGCTCCAGCACACTGCTCCATCCGCCGAATCGCCCGCGCGCGAGATCCGCCACCAGCTCGCGGAAACAGCGTTCGGCATCGAACCGCGGATGCGGTGCCGGCACGGCCTGGAGGATGACCGAGCGACCACCGAACGCGTCGACCGCAAACCCGGTCCGCTCGATCAGCTCGCGATGCTGCTCTACCGCATCGAGCTCCTCGTCGGTGAGATCGATCGTGATCGGGAGGAGCAGACGCTGCGACGCCGCATCGTGGCCCTCGAGCTGGGCCATGACTTCCTCGTAGAGCACCCGCTCATGCGCCGAGTGCTGGTCCACAAAGACCACTGCGTCTTCACTCTCGTACACGATGAAGCTGCGAAACATCTGTCGAAGCGGGCTCGCCGTGACGCCATGATCGTCGGCGTCTTCCTGCGCAGGAAGTTCCGACAGCGGCAAGGCGCCGTCCAGCAGTCCCGGCGCGGCCAACTCACCCAACTGGCCTGCCGGCATCGGCCGCCACTCACCAACCGGCACCGCCGCCGTGAGCTGGCCGATCGCCAGGCGGGTGGCCTCTTCCACGGCGCGCTCGGCACCGAGCCGGTCGCGAAAGCGTACCTCCAGCTTGGCGGGATGGACATTCACATCCACATCCGCAGGTGCCGTGCGAATGTTGAGGAGCAGCGACGGGCGATCGCCCGGGTGGATCGCGGAGCGGTAGCCGGCTTCGGCCGCCCGCACGAGAAATGGATCACGAAATGGCCGGCCGTTGACGAAGAGCTGTACCCGCCGTCCGCTGGGCCGCGCATCGCCGGGCCGCTGGGCAAAACCGCCCACCTGGAAACCGCCGACGGCATGCCCCACCGGCACAAGGGTACCGGCCAGGTCGGCGCCCCAGACCGCCGCGAGCCGTTGGGCGGAGTCCTGTCCAGCGGGAACGAAAAGTCGCCGGGAATTATCAACTTCCAGCTCAAACCCGACGGCAGGATAGGTGAGCGCAAGCGTCGCCACGGCATCCGTAATGGCGCGGGTCTCGCTCGCGACCGACCGCAGGAATTTCCGGCGCGCGGGTGTGTTGAAGAAAAGACTTCGAACCGTGACCGTGGTGCCGCGCGTGCGGGCAGCGGGCGAGACGCTTTCCACCCGCCCCCCGGTGACAGTCACTTCCGTGGCCGCTCCCTCGCCGGTGGCGGTGAGCAGGACAAAGCGGGACACCGACGCGATGGCCGGCAGCGCCTCGCCCCGGAACCCGAAGGTGGTGACACCGATGAGGTCGGCTGCGCTCTGGATCTTGCTGGTGGCGTGACGATCGAGCGCAAGCAGCGCATCATCGCGGTCCATTCCGTGACCGTCATCCGCGACTTCGATGAGCGTCTTGCCACCCTGCTCCGCCCTGATCCGCACCGTGGAGGCGCCCGCATCGAGGGCGTTCTCCGCGAGTTCCTTCACGACGCTTGCCGGCCGCTCCACGACCTCACCGGCAGCGATCTGATCCGCCACGGCGTCGGGAAGAATCCTGATTCGGCGATTCATCCCGGAAATCTACTCGTGAACGCGCGCGAGCACTGACGCCGGCAACCAACCGGACCTGCCCGCGGCGTCGACAAGCCACCATCCATCCTGCTGGCGGCGCAACTCCACCGATTGTGTGGCGCCCAGGCTGGTCACTTCCGGTGCTCGGCCATGCGGTGACACCCGCATCGGCGTATCCGCGACCACGATACCCATGCCGCGCCCGTACCGGACGGCGACGATGCCGGCCGCCGCTCCCGCGACGAGGCTTGCAGCCAGGGCCAGCGCGCCCCCCATGCGCAAGCGTCGCCGGTCAGCGAAGATGAAGAACCACGCCAGCAGCCAGAGCGCGAGTGCCCCCAGCGCAAGTTCCTCGGGGGTGAGTGGGGAGACCCATGTGACCCTGCGCGACCATGCATCAGGTCCCGGTACCAGACCAAGTGCCCGGCGCACACTGGGATGCCTCGGCCGAAGCCGCGCGGCGTGCAGCCAGGCAGCACGAGCCCTCGCATCAGAACCCAGTCGGTATTCGGCGGCGCCCAGTCCGTACCAGTCGGCCGCCGTGCCACCCGGTTCCTGCAGACGGCGCGCGAAACCATCCGCGGCCGCGCGATACGCGCCGGACTGGTAGAGCGACTCGGGACTCGGGACTTGGGACGTGAGAAAGGCTGGCGGCAGCAGCAGCAGGGGAATCAGGATCACCAGCAGGCGCCGGCCGCGGCGTTCCCGATGGCGCGAGGTCCCGCCGAGGCTGCTGGTCAACTGGTCCATCTCGCGCGCGAGCTGCGCTTCGGCGCGAGCGCTGCCTGCGGTCCCGTAACGCGCGGCCAGGAATTCGTCGCGCACGCTCGCGATCCGTCGGGCCAGATCGCCATCCACCCCCGCGGCGCGCAGCGCCGACACCAGCGCAGGGCCCGTCCGCACGTCTGCGTCGGGCACCAGCGCGCGCAGCGCCGCCAGCAGTCGCCGATCCGACCTCGGCAGGTCCGGCTGCTGATCGCTCACGCGGCGCCGATAGCGCCTGCGGTACCAGTCGCGCACCTCCAGGCCGGCCCAGGCCGCGAGCGGCAGGAGCGCCAGAGCAATCCAGAGTGGCAGCGGCACACTCTGCCAGACCGCCGCAGCGGGCGCCCGCCCTCGCCGCGTCAGCAACGGCGGCGGCGTGGGACGGGAGGATTCATTCTCGGGCGCCGGCGCGATGCTGACCGCCATCGCAGGCGCCGTCAAGGTCCGATACGCCTTGGCGTCGAGATCGAAGTAGGAATAGGAGAGCGCCGGAAGGCGCAGGGGCCCGGCTGAGTCCGGCAACGCCAGGAATCGAAACATCTTCGTGCCACCGAGCATGCCCGCGCTGCTGGTCATCCGGTCGTCGGTGCGATCCTGGTAATGCCGGACGCTGTCCGGCCACGCGATCGTCGGCGCCGGCCACAGGGCCACATTGCCTCGGCCGGACAGCGTGATGTCCACCGCGACCGCCTGTCCGGCGCTCCCGGTGGCAGGAGCCGACCGGCTCAAGGTCATCTGACGACCGACCGCGCCGCTGAAGTCCGACGGCCGCCCCGCGTCGGGCAGCGCATGCACGTTGAGCGTGGCCGAGTTGCTCTCCAGCGCATAGCGCTGCTCCTGGCTGAAGAACTGCATGGCCACCGGCACGCTGTATTGCAGCGATGCCTTGGCGATCTCGACTGGACCTGGCACGAGGGGAAAGACGACCTGGTATGACACGAACAGGTCGTACCAGGTGTCCCCCACCTTTCGGCTGTCGGCAATGCCGGGCGGTGTCGGTTGCGGGTAACTCCAGACGCCGGAGAGCGTCGGCGGCGTCAGGGTCGGCGGCCGGCGCAGGCGCGACCGCAGGTCGCGGGGAAACCACGCCGCGGTCACCACGTCCACCTGCTCGCCGACATAAATGCTGGTGTCGGAAACCAGCAGGGTCAGGGCCGGCTCGCCCGGCTGACGGGGCGGCGGCGCCCGTCGCAGGATGGCCCGCAGCCGAGGGCTGATGCCTGTGGGCCCGGCTCCGGCGCTCGATTCGACGAGAATCGTGACGTAGCCGGTGCGCGCACGCCGCCCGCCCTGCTCCGCCTCGAACGGCCCCAGCCGGAACGTGCCGGCGCGCACTGCGCTCAGGTCCAGCTCCAGCGTCGTGGTGCGTGCAGTCGTGTCGCTGATCGAGACCGACGTCCGTTCACTGCGCGCCAGGACCTGGAAGCCATCGAGCGATGGCAGCGAGATGCGAATGGGCGCGGCGGATGTTCCGGTCGCGGTGATGGTGAGCGTCACGTCGTCGCCGACCGTCAGCCGGGAGCGATCCAGCGTCGCCGTGACGCTGGGCGCGGGGCCCTGTAAAGCGGCCAGCAGAGCCAGCGCGGCGATCACCAGTCCTTCACTCCGGACGCACTGCTCTGCATGCGCCGCTGCTGGTCCTCCCGGGTCTGGCGCTCCTCCCGCGCCATCGACTCGAGGATCTGTTCGGCCTGGGCCTGCGTCATCCCGGCCGACGTCAATGCTGCCGGCGGCGGGGGCTTCTGACCTCCTCCTCCACCGCCCCCGCCACCGCTGCCACTCGACTGCGGTGGCGGCTCCGGTGGCTTCATCCGCTGCGCCAGTTCAAGATTCCACTTGGCTCGCGCCGAGTTCGGCTGCAGCAGCAGGGCCTGCTGCAGATTGTCAATCGCGGAGCCAAGCAGCTTGCCACGGTTGGCGCTGTCGGCACGGGCGCCCATGAGATCCACGAGACCGAGGTTGTAGAGCGCGCGATACCGGAGCGCCGGATCGAGCGACCGGCTCGCCTCGGTGAGCGCGCGGCGCGCAACGTCCAGCCGGCCCGCACGCAATGCCGCTGTCCCGGCGTTGTAAAAGGCGGTGTCGCGCGCAATCGTGCCGGAGGCCGCATCGAGGAAGCTGGACGCGGCGTCAGCGGGACGACCTTCTTGCATCGCACGGGCGCCCTCCGATGGTCGCTGTGCATGCAGCGCGTGCGCGCTTCCGAACGCCAGGGCCAGCACCAAGAGCGAGGCGCCGCGTCGCGTCAGGGTCTGGAGCAGGAGCAGGACCGCTGCCACGAGCAGCGGGATCCAGGCGCGTGGGATCAGGTCACTCGCGCGGGTCTCGGTGGTGGGGCTGCGCTTGAAGTTGGCCAGCAGGTCCCGCACTGCGCCGGCCTGGTCGGGGGCATCGGCCGGGACGATGGTGCCTCCGCTCGCCTCGGCGAGCTGTTCCAGCACGTCATCCTCCCGCCGGGTCTCGACCGGGACACCATTCTCGTCGAGCTTGTACTCGATCAGGGTCCCGGTCGTGTCACGGATCGGGATGCGCACCGGGCGCGTTCCGCCTTCCGCCACGAAGACGACGCGGATCTGCTGGGCGTCGAGCTCCTCGGCCGCCTGCTTCGCCAGTGGCAGGCTGTCGTGCAATTCCCCGTCGGTGAAGATCACGAGCACCCGGTCGCCCACTTCGCCAGAGGCCAGCAGCAGCTGTCCCCCCTGGGTGAGCACTGCACCCAGGTTGGTCCCGCCCTCGCTGGCCAGGTCGGGATCCAATGCGTCGAGGTACATGCGAACCGCTCCGCCATCCACCGTGAGCGGCGTCAGGATGTAACTGCTGCCGGCGAACGCGATCAGGCCGAGCCGGTCTCCCGGGCTGTCCTGCACGAGGCGGCGGGCCTCACGCAGGGCTCGCTCCAGTCGGTTGGGGCTGGCGTCTTCCGCGAGCATGGAACGACTGATGTCCACTGCGAGCACCAGGCTCAATGCATGTGCTTCGGTGCTCACGCGCGCCCGGCCGCCCCGGGGACCGGCCAGGGCAACCAGCAGGAAGAGAATCACCAGACCCATGAGCAACGGTGTCCAGCGCCCCAGCCGCCGGGTGCGCTCGGCCAGCTCCGCAGACCATCGGTGCGCCAGCCGGACGCGCTTCCGGTGGGCGACAAAGAGCCAGAGCCCGGCGATGAGCGCTACCACGGGTGCTATGAACAGGAGCAGCGGCGCGTCGAAAATCATGGCAGCCGCACCAGGAGCGTCGAGCCGAGCAACACTTCGAGCAGCAGCGCGCCAAGGCCGATGAGGATCAACGGGCGGGTGGCCTCGTCGAACCGGGTGTAGCGGGTGATCTGGATAGGCGATTTCTCCAGCTGGTCAATCTGCTGGAAGATCCGGCTCAGGGCCTCGCTGTCGGTGGCGCGGAAGTACCGGCCGCCGGTGCCCTGCGCGATGCTGCGCATGAGCGGCTCGTCAATGCGGACCGGCAGCATCTCATAGCGGAAACCGCCCACGCCCCGCCCGGTCGGGATCGGCGCCTCGCCGATGGTCCCCACGCCGATGGTGTACACCTTGATGCCGTATGCGGCAGCGGTAGCGGCCGCGGTGCGCGGATCGATCAGCCCCTTGTTGTTCTCGCCGTCGGTGAGCAGGAGGACAACGCGTGACTTGTCGGGGCTTCGGCGCAGGCGATTGACCGCGACAGCGAGCCCGCTGCCGATCGCAGTGCCGTCTTCCAGCGAACCGATCTTGAGTCCCATGATGGCCTGCTCCACCACGGGATAGTCGAGCGAGAGCGGCACCTGGGTCAGCGCCTGGCCGGCGAAGGCCACCAGCCCGATGCGGTCGGCCTTGCGACCTCGCACGAAGCTCACCGCCTGCTGCTTGGCCACCTCGAGGCGGTTGCTGGGCGAGAAGTCCTCGGCCAGCATGCTGCTCGAGATGTCGATGGCGATCACGATGGAGATGCCCTCCTGGTGTATCTCCACGGCATCGCCGCCAAAGCGGGGACCGGCCGCCCCGATAATGAGGGCCGCCAGCGCAATGGCCCGCAGTATGGGCGGGAGCCGTGACCACCACGGTGCTTCAGCCACTGCGGCGGGGAGGCTGGTATCGCTGAAGGTGACGGTGCTGCGCCGCCGTCGGCGCAGCCACCACCAGAGTGGAAGGCTCGCGAGCAGCAGGAGCAGGAACGGGCGCGCGAAGGTCATGCCGAAGCGCCCTCCAGCTGGTCTGCCAGCTCGGCCGCACGAGCATAGAGCGCGAGCACTTCCTCGGGAGAGCCGGGCGCAAAGCGCGCGGCATCAAGTGCGGCCAATACCTGGGCGAGCTCAGCGAGCGGCCAGTCCCGGCCCGATGCCTCCAGGACGGCGAGGCACCCCGCGGTGTCGAGGCCCTCGTGTGCATCGGGCAGCTGCGCCGCGATGCTGCGTCGCAGTCGAGCCGACCCGGCCGCAAGCACAGATCTCGCTTCCCCGGCATCGGCCCAGCGCGAGGCGGGCACCGTGGGCACAGGCGGCGGCGCCGGCAATGGCAAGGAATGGCCCCGCCGCCGCCAGAGCCAGTGCAGCGGGACCAGCAGCAGCAGCGCGAGCACACTGAAGATGACAAGTGGGAGCCAGCTCACCGTGCGCCGGCCGATGATGCCCGCCTCCGGCTGCGGACGAAGTTCGATGACCGGCCGGTCCGGGAGTGTCGCGCGGATGGTGAAGCGTGCGGTCGTGAGCGGCGGCGTGCTTAGGGACCCGTCAGGACCAAGGAGCTCCGGCGCGGGCACCTGCACCGAGTGGGCACCGGGCGTCCACGCGACCAGGGGCGCGCGGAGGATGGCGCTGTCACCCCGGACCTCGATAGTGGGCGGGCCCAGCAGTTCCACGTCGCCGGTGAGCTTCCATTCCGGTTGCCGCACCGTGTAGCCGGCGGGGAGCGGCACCGCACGCCGGACCCAGACCGTGTCACCGACCGTGGGTCCCTGCGCTGCGGCCTGCATGAGTAGCAGCAGCGGAATCATCCGCGACGGATTCGCTGCGCCCGCAGCGCAAAGGCGCGTCGCAGCGGGATGGCGTAATCACTGCCGGTGCTCAACGTCACCGAGTCCACGCCGCTGGCCGCCAGAATGCGCGCCCGCTCATCGCGCCGGCGCTCGCTGAGCAGGCGGAGCCGATCACGCACCCGGCGGCTGCCCGTGTCCAGCAGCACGCGCTGGCCGGTTTCGGCATCGTCCAGTTCCAGCCAGCCGGCCTCGGGCAGGCTCCGCTCGCGCGGATCCTCCACCGCAATGGCGACAACCTCGTGGCGCGCTGCCAGCCGGCGAAGCGGTCGCTCCCACCCCTCGGCCACGAAGTCAGAGAGCACTACCACGATGCTGCGATGCCGCAGGAGCCGGGTGGCGTACAGCAGGCTCGCCGCCAGGTTGGTATGGCGGCCCTCGGGCGCAAATGCAATGAGGTCACGGATGACGCGCAGGGCGTGCCGGCGTCCCTTGCGTGGGGGAATGACGCGCTCCACTTCATCGGCAAAGAGCAGCGCGCCGACCCGGTCGTTCTGCGCCGCGGCGGCGAGGGCCAGCACGGCTCCGACTTCGACCGCCAGCGCGGCCTTGGTCATTGGGCGGCCAAAGCGGGTCGAGCCGGACTGGTCCACGACCAGCATGACGGTGAGTTCCCGCTCTTCGGAGAACGTCTTCACGTAGGGACTGGCGAGCCGGGCCGACACGTTCCAGTCGATGGTCCGGAAGTCGTCGCCGGGTTCATACGCCCGCACCTCGGCGAATTCCATTCCCTGACCGCGGAAGAGCGAACGGTACTCCCCGGCAAAGAGCGAGGTCACCAGCCCGCGCGTGCGCAGCTCGATGGCCTTGACCTGGGCCAGCACGTCGGGAGAAACGGCCGGACGCGAGTCGCGGGATTCGGGACTCGTGTCCAGAACCTTGCGACCCGCGTCCCGCGTCTCGCGTCCCGCGCCCGTCACGGCGCTTTCACCGCCTCCAGCAG
>CBINCZ010000021.1:0-13965 GCA_966249295.1 uncultured Gemmatimonadales bacterium | reverse complement strand
GACGGTGCCCTTGCCTTCGGCGTGCTTGTAGAGCACCGACCAGCCGGTCAGCGTGTAGTTCATCTTGCAGGTCACGTCGCCGGCGGCGCGCGCTTGCGGCGCGGCAGTAGCGCCCAGGCACAGCACGGTGGTGCACAGCGCGAGGACCAGAGTGAGTGTGAGTGGTTTCATGGTTGCCAGTGCAGGATGAGTGATCAAGGGACGAGCTGAGCGCTGGTGAAGCTGAAGGCTGAAAGCTAAGAGCTAAGAGCTAAGAGCTAAGGGCTAAGAGCTAAGAGCGGATGGCTTCGCTTAAGCCTTAAGCCTTAAGCCTTAAGCCTTAGCCAGTCTCGCGGAGCCGCGCCGAGAACAGCAAGGCGGCATAGAGCATCACGCTGGCACCGGCCATTTCCATGAACTCCTCCGCGGCGATCTCCCAGCGGGGGAAGTTGCCCAGTGCAGCGCGCAACGCGTAGCCAATGAGCTCGAGGCCGACGGCACCGCCGACAAGGATCATGGCGCCGATCACGCCCATGACGAAGGCGTGCCGGAAATGCGGCCAGAGCCGGCGTAGCTGCCACGCCACCCATGCAGCGACGGGAATGCCGATGACCGCGTAAATCGCAATCCAGGCGCCGTCGTTGCCAAACCAGAGCAGGGAGTCGTAGTGCCGATACTTGGCGACTTCGGTGATCTGTTCGTGGACCATGGCCACCTCATCCATCGACAGGAACAGGAAGCCGGCGCTGCCGGCCAGCGGCAGCGTGGTCGGCCGCAGGCGATGCGCGCGGTTGTTCGAGGCAGTGACGAGGAGCACGAGTGCGATGGTGAAGAGCTGCACGGAGGAGAACCAGGTGGGAACCGCGCTCTCCCGGTTCAAGTCGAACAGGTGGGGCGCAGGTCCCCATGGAAAGGTGACAAACCAGGCATTGGTTGCGAGGTACATCAGGGCGAGGAGGACTTCGAACAGCAGGAGGCCGGCGAGCAGGCGCCGAGCCTCTCGCGGGGCGCAGTCGATCGCGATGCGCATTTGTCTCCCCTGACGTCCCGTCCGACGTGAGCCAGATGCCGAGCGCCTGGCGCTCCGCGCTTGGCGCGTAGCGCCTAGCGCCTAGCGCAATACCAGATAACACAACGCCGCAATCACCGCTGCGAGCGGAATCGTCAGTACCCACGCCCACACGATCCGCGTCGCCACATTCCAGCGCACCGCCGTGGGCCGCTTGGCCGCGCCCACGCCCACGATGGCACCGGTGATCGTATGCGTGGTGCTCACCGGCACACCGAGCGCCGATGCGATCAGCACCGAGATGCCGCCCGAGACCTCGGCGCAGAATCCGCCGAAGGGGCGCAGACGGGTAATGCGCGTTCCCATGGTCTTCACGATGCGCCAGCCGCCCATCGCCGTGCCGAGCGCGATCGCCGTGTAGGCGCCCATCTCGATCCAGAGCGGGACATGGTCTGCGTTCGGGAGGTAGAGGTGGTGCATCCAGCCGGTGGAA
This sequence comes from uncultured Gemmatimonadales bacterium, assembly GCA_966249295.1. GTDB lineage: Bacteria > Gemmatimonadota > Gemmatimonadetes > Gemmatimonadales > GWC2-71-9 > CAMLHP01. The sequence goes on along the minus strand of CBINCZ010000021.1, from coordinate 12,484 downwards.
TCCTTGAACAGCGCCTGGGTGGACACCAGCAACCCCACCATGATGCCCATGGTTTTCTGGGCATCGTTGGCGCCATGGCTCAGCGAATAGAGGCTGGCCGATACGAGCTGCAGCCGGCGGAACACGCGGTCCACCGGCCCGGGCCGGGCCGATCGCAGTAGCCAGCTCAGCGCCACGGTGATGGACAGCGCGAGGATCAGGCCGAGGACCGGCGAGATCACGATGAAGAGAATCGGCTTGATCCAGCCACCCAGGATCAGCGCGTCGAAGCCGCCCTTCGCGATGGCTGCGCCGCCGTACCCGCCCAGGAGCGCATGACTCGACGATGTCGGCAGTCCCAGCCACCAGGTGATGAGATCCCACACGATGGCGCCGAGCAGGCCGGCCAGCACCACGATCGGATCGACCACCGCAGGATCCACCAGGCCGGCGCCGATGGTCTTGGCCACGGCGGTGCCCACGATGAAGGCCGCGGCAAAATTGAAGAACGCAGCCCAGAAGACGGCCACGCCCGGCGACAGCACCCGGGTGGAGACGACCGTGGCAATGGAGTTGGCGCTGTCGTGAAAGCCGTTGATGAAATCGAAGATGAGCGCGACCGCGATGATGCCCAGCACCAGCTGGATGGTCGGCTCCATGCTCAGGCGTGCTTGATGAAGATGGATTCGAGGACGTTGGAGACGTCCTCAGCCTGGTCCAGGGTGCGCTCCAGGTTGTCGTAGATACCCTTCCACTTGATGACCTGCAGCGCGTCGGGCGAGCCCTCGAACAGCTGGCCCACCCATTCGTGATAGAGCGAATCGCCTTCTTCTTCCAGCGCCTTCACCTGCTTGCAGGCCTCCAGCACCGCGCCGTTGCGGTCCTTCTCGAGTGAGCTGACGGCCGTCAGCAGCTGCTCGCAGGCGCGGCGGATTACGTCCGCCATCATGCCGGCGCCCGGCGGGGCCTGTCCCGCGTGGAACATCTGGATGCGCCGCGCGGTGCCGTCCATCAGGTCCATCACGTCATCGAGCCGCGACGCGAGCATGTGGATGTCCTCGCGGTCCAGCGGCGTGATGAAGGTCCGGTCGAGCCGGCCCACGACATCGTGGGTCACCTCGTCGGCCTCGTGCTCCTTGCGCTTGATGGCGTCCACGATCGGCCGCCGCCGGCTGGGCTCGGCCGCGATGAGGTCCTCCAGCAGCCGGGCCGCGTCCACATTGAGCTGGGCGACGGAGCGAAACAGGTCAAAGAACTTCTCGTCACGGGGCAGCAGGCGCATCAGTCACGTCCTGGCGGTCGCCGGGTTCAGTTGCAGAGGGCGGGGGGCGCGAGGGTGCGCGCCAGCCGGAGCAGGTCGTCGGGGCGCTCGAGCCAGTGATCGGGAAGCGCCGGCTCCAGGTGCGGCCGCGCGAACGGGCCCCAGAGCACCGCCGCAGTGCGGACACCGGCGGCCCGTCCTGACTGCATGTCGTGCACGCTGTCGCCCACGTAGAGGGCCTCCTCGGCACTCACGCCGAGATGGTCCAGTGCCCGGAACACCGGCTCGGGATGGGGCTTGGGGTGCTCCACGTCATCCGCACCGATGATGACTTCCATGGTGCCCTCGAGCCCGGCCACCCGTAGCCCCCGCTCGGCGCCCGAGCGGTTCTTGCTGGTGACGAGGCCGGTCCGGAGGCCCATGGCCCGGATGCCGCGAACCATGTCGGCGACCCCGGGATAGGCCAGCACCCGGCTGTCGTGATGCGTCAGGTTGTAGTCCCGGTACGTCGCGATCATGGCCTCGACGCCGGGATGCTCCGCCCATTCGGCGAACTGTACCCGTAGCGGTGTCCCGATCCCCGCCAGCCACTCCTCATCGGTGCGCGCCGGCAGGCCATGGGTGCGCAAGGTGTGGTGGTAGCTGTCAATAATGAGGCCGACGGAATCAATGATGGTGCCGTCGAGGTCAAACAGGACGGTGGATAGTTGGGGCATGGGAGAAATATAGACGGCTGGACGGTTGGACGGCTGGACGGCTAGACCGCTGGACGGCCAAGCGGCTGGGCGGCTCGGGGCAAGCACTAGCCGTCCAGCCGTCCAGCCGTCCAGCCGTCTCCAAAAACAACCACCCCCGCCACCCTCACCTCGAACCGCTGGACCGGCCGGGCGCGGGGGAGGAGGGCCATGGCCCGGAGCGCTGAGCGGCCGCTGGTGCGGACCAGTTCCTTGAGCAGGAGCGTCTCGCCGGCCGTGCGGCCGGAGGCAGCGAGCCGAAGGACGTTGGAGACCAGGCCGGCCGTGGCTGCATCGCGCTGCTCCACCGCGCGGCGCCGCACGTGGCGGAGCCGTTCGATCAGGCCGGCCAGCTCCGGTCTGCGATTTCGTTCCCAGACGCTGCCATTGAGCGTGGTGAGAAGCTGGCTCACAGCCATGTCGACCCTGGCGCCTGCGATCCGCAGGATGCGCTCGCCAGGCTTCGGTCCATTCCCGGCTTCGAGCGCCTCGAGCAGTGGATCGATGAGGTCGGCGAGTCTGTCGCTCCATCCCTGCGCATCCACCCATAGCAGCCGCCCACCCGACACCAGCCGGCCCTGTTCGTCGAGGCCGGTGATCTCGAGCCCTGCCAGCACTCCATCGCGAGCGGTATCAGCGATCCACGCGATGCCGCCCCGCGGCGTCGCCGCGGCGCCGGCATCGGCGACTGCCGCGGGCCAGCCACCGAGTCCGGCATTCACCAGCCGGGCACGCTCCGGCAGGTCGGCCTTTTCCCTCAGGATGCGGACCGAGTGGATGGCACGCTCGATCATCCGCGGCGGATCGAATCGCAACACTTCCACTGCCGTCACCGTCGCACCAAGCCGAGCGGCACGACCCACCCGCTGCTCCAGACGAGCCGGCGTCCAGGGCAGGTCATAGTGCACCACGCGCTCCGCGCGCTGCAGGTCGAGCCCTTCCGCGACGATGTCGGTACAGATGAGAGCGGCTGGTGCCTGCTCGCGGGCCTCGGGCCCGAAGAGTCTTAGCACATCCTCGCGGGCCCAGCGCGCCATGCCGATGCCGGCACCTTCTCCGGTGCACCAGGCAGTGCGGTGATATCCAAGTGAGCGGCGAAGCCAGGCCACCGACTCCCGCGACGCGGTGAAGACCAGCGTGCGGCGTCCGTCTGACAGCAGGTCGGTGAGCCGAGCTGCCTTGGGATCGTCATCAGGAGTGATGTCGGCCAGCTGCGCGACCAGCGCGCGGACTCGGGTTGTGTCATCAGGGCAGAGCTGCGCACACTCGCCGCCGTCACGCACGACGGCCCACATCACGGTCTGCTCCCCGCCCGCGCCAGCCCAGCGTCGCAGGTCGTCGCGGCTCACGGCGCAACCGGCCCGCACAGCGTCGGCATGATTGGCCAGGAGGAAACCATAGCGCCTGAGTGCGCCGGCGAGCGCCGCCGGGCTGGACGCCGCCGCTCGCATCAGCACCCCGCGGACGAGGGTGCGGACGCCGCGATCAGGGCTGATCTCGAGCGCTCGCACGGCACGCAGCACGTGGCTTACGCGCAGCCCCAGCCGGAATCGCACCGTCCGCGCGCGCAGCACGGGAAGCGCGACAGATGTCGCGGAGCGGACGACGAGGCGCGTCATGGCTTCGGGAAGTTCCGGTTGCTGGCCCAGCGCGCGGAGCGAGGGCACACCATGGAGTGCCAGCGCATCATCCCGAATGGCGAGCGCAAGCTGGTTCAGCAGGTCATCGAGCCGATTGACCACCGGCGTTCCCGAAAGCAGGATGGCCTTCCGGCCCGCCAGCCAACCCGCCACGCACGGATATCGCTTGATCCCGGCGTTCCGATACTGGTGGCTCTCGTCCACGATTGCGAGTTCATGACACGGCGGCAGGCGGCCTCGGCTCGCCTGCTCGTGCGTGCCGATCGAAATGGCGACACCGACTTTCGCCGCGACGGCGCGCCACTGCGCCTGCACCACAGCCGGCACCAGGCAGGCGACGGGCCGGCGCGTCAACGCAACCGCGGCGGCGAGCGCAATCCATGTCTTGCCGGTGCCCGGTGGCTCGGCCAGCAGCACGCCGCGAAACTCGCGCACCGCACTCAGCACCCTGCGCCATGGATCCACCTGCGCCGGCCGCAGCCATGATGGTGGAAGGTCGGTGGCCATGCCGGGACACGCCAGGCGCGCGAGTGATGCAGCGACGGCAGGCGCCGGGGCTGGAGCGAGCTCCTGCGCCGGTGCGGGCGGCTCCGTGCTGACGCGCAGCGACTCGGCCACGATCGAGGGCGCTGCCTCAGGCCAGCGCATGCAAGGCCTGCTGGTCACGATGGTTCAGTCCGAGCAGGTCGACCACGATGGCGTCGAGATCGGGATATGATGGCGCCCCCCGGACGCCGGCCATCGCCAGCTCCACCAGCGCCGGATGCGCGCGGGCCGCGAGTGGGAAAGGAATCCGGCCCACGACTGTGGCGTTGAACCGGCGGAACCCGCCCGATGCTTCGGTGGTGCCGGCGCGGGCGATGGCGCGGACCAGCGGCGCATTGAGCCAGCCAGCAACGGCAAGGAGTTCGTCCCGGTCGGGCATGCTGGCGACATAGCAGCTGTTGAGGGGAATGACGCGACGGAGCGGCCCGAGCAATGGTGCCGCCACCAGCTGGCGGGCGAGGTCCGGCCACACGATGCGGAAGGGGTCAGTGGCGCCGCGGGTCCGGAACAATTGCCAGGCCGGTCCCTCCTGATGGTCCCGGCGAGCAATCAGCTGGCGGCGATGCGACGCAATCCACTCCGCGGCGCGAGGCGGAAGCTCGGCAAGCGGTTCGCCATTGTCGTCACAGGTCCACAGCAGGGTGTGCTGTGCCGACGCATGAAATGCCCGTACGTCGCGCCCGCGCAGCAGCGGTCGGAGCAGTGCGGCTTCCACATCCGTGGGATCGATGAACACCCGGTCGGCGCCGGTCTTGACGCCGAGTCGGCAACGATAAACCTGGCCAAGGAGCGGATGCGTGGTGGCCAGGGCCTCAACGACAGCGGGCGCACGGCCACCACGGATGATCCAGGGACCCTCTCCATAGAACGAGAGCGGGGTGCCACCCGGTGCGGGCTCCAGGGTAGAGCGCACCAGCCGTCCTGGCGGCGGCTGCCGGCGGGTCGCGATCAGCGCCATGGGATAGACCGTGGCGGCGAAATGCGCCTCGTCCACGCGGTCCAGCGGTACCACGGCGTGGACGGTGGCGCGGTCGGTGAGCAGGCCGCGTATTCCCGACCCGTAGCCTGCGGTCGCCACCTTGGATGGAAGCACCAGCGCCAGCGCCCCTGCCGGGGCACTCAGCTCGATGGCGCGCTCCAGGAAGGCAACGGCCAGGTCGGGCTGGTGGCGATAGCCCGTCGTCCCGCCGCCGCGCCATGACCGATAGCGCCGGACCAGCATGGCTCGTCGAGCCGGCGCCAGCGTCTCGGCGCGCACCCATGGCGGATTGCCGATGACGAGATCGAACCCGCCATCGGCGATGACATCGGCAAACTGGCTGGCAAAGCTGAACCAGGGCAGCTGCCCCTCGCGTACCGCGCGTCGCCGGCTGGCACGCAACCGGTGCAGTTCGCGTCGGAGGACACGGAGGTCACCTCGCTGCTCCCGGGTCAGCCGTCCCGGCGTCTCGAATAGTGCGGGAGCGCGCGCGGCGTCGAGCAGGTCAGAAATGCGTCGGGCGACTCGCTGTTCGGCCATTACAAGCGAGGCAACGGCGGCTTCCAGTTCCAGCCGGCGCAGGTCGCGCGTGGCAGCGCGCTTGGCGTCGCCGGTCGCGTGGACCAGCGTCTCGCGCACCCCGCGCAGTCGTGAAGCAAGCGGTGACGGGGGCAGGCCGAGTTCACGCGGCTCCAGCAGCGCATCACCCTGGCGGATGAGGCAGTCGAGATTCGGCAGCGGCCGGACAGTTTCCGGGGTGACGTCGCGCTCCTCCGCCACCACTGCGAGCCACAAGCGCAGCTCGGCGAGGCGCACGGCCATGGGGTCGAGGTCCACGCCGTAGAGGTTCCGGGCCAGCACGGTACGGCGAGCGACCGCCGGCGCGTCGCCGCCCAGCATCCGGAGCGCGGCGAGGCGTTCGAGCGCACCCAGGAGAAAGGCGCCCGACCCGCACGCGGGATCGAGCACTCGCATGGCCAGGGCGCGCCGGATGAGTGCGGGGTCGCGTGCATCGAGGCGGGCCGAGGCCTCTTCATCCGAGAGTCCCACGCCCGCCGCGAGCGCCGCCGCCAGCCCCGCGTCTACCATGCGGCGCACCAGCGCTGCCGGGGTGTAGTAGGTTCCCGAGCTCTTGCGCGAGTCCGGCGCCATGACGCCCTCGAACACCCGTCCCAGCATGTCGGGGGCTATGGAGGCCGCGTCGTCCTGGGTTTCGTGTACCGTGAAGTGATAGCGCTCGAACAACTGGTCCAATGCATCTCGCCAGATGGCATTGGGAAGCGTCACACGATGGGCCTGCTCCAGGGGATGCGGCTCGAAGAGCCCGCCATTGAGAAACGGGATGCGGCCGAACGCCCGGACAGATTCGGCGCGCGCCTCTTCCGGGCGATTGAGCGTGCCGAAGAAAAGCGGCTGGATGAGGTGGCGGTGGACGTTGCGCCCGCGCACCAGGCACTGGTCGAGCTGCTCGCGCAGGAAGGCGGGATGGCCATCCAGCCAGCCCTTGCTCTCCACGAAATAGAGGAACAGCATGCGGGTGAGCTGCACCAGCGCCAGCGTGCGCCGGTCACTCGGTGTCATGCTTTCCGGAAGCGCCCCGGCGAACCGGTCCACCGCCAGGCGAAAGTCGCGGAAGAAGGCGGCGCCGGCCTCGCTCCCTGACAGGGCTGCCTGCACCCGGTCGGGGTACCAGACGTCGGCCGGGGTGTCGGCCAGCCGGGCAAGGCACGCCACATGCACCGGCGCCGGCTGGTCCAACGCCACCACGAGGTGCCGGTTCCCGGCGGCAATCGCAAGTCGCCGGGCTTCGGGGTAGAATCCAAGGACCCCGGCTGCGCGCCCTTCGGATGCCAGCCGCCGGGCCAGGCGGCGCACGGCCACCGGGGGCGGTCCCTCCGCTTCTGCGGCGAGCCAGGTGAAATCGGCGGCGTGGCCAGCTACGGCCAGCCGGGCGCACCCGGGCGCCGGCGGAATCTCAACCCAGCAGGGCTTGGCGCCGAACTCCGCCGTGAGCGGCGAGAGATCGGCTGACGATACAACACGCTTGAGCAGTTCCGGCAACCGGCCCACACTGCACTCCGTCAGGTGACGGAACGACATTGGGGTCGGGCCGCGCATTCACTGTCACCCCCAGAACGCAGGAGGTAGCCGGACGATGCACGTCGAGCCGGATCAAGCCCTCCGGGACCGGCGAGCGCTCCACCTGGTGCTCACGCCGGGCCGCATTGCGCTCGGGTACCTCCTTGCGGCCATCCTCTGGATCGTCTTCAGCGACCGCGCGGTCGAAGTGCTCGCTCGCGGAAATTCCGTCATGCTCGCCAACCTGCAGACCGTCAAGGGGATGTTCTTCATCGCCGGCACGGCGCTGCTCCTCTACCTGCTCATGCGGGCAGCCCGCCGGGCGCTGCTCACCAGCGAGGCGCGCCACCGGCAGATGTTCGAGCTGTCGAGTGCCGCGTGCATGCTGATTGACAGTTCCACCGGCTGCATCATGGACGCGAATAACGCCGCGGTGGAGTTCTATGGGTGGAGTCGCGAGGAACTGCTTGCCCGCCGCATCCAGGACATCAACACGCTCCCGCCCGACCGTGTCACCGACCTGATCACCTCCGCCCAGCGTGAGGGGGGCGAGTACTTCATCTTCCAGCACCGCACTGCCAGCGGCGCCATCCGCGACGTGGAGGTGCACGCCGGGCCGGTCCAGATGGATGGCCGACCCATGCTCTTCTCGATCATCCACGACATGACGGCGCGCGTTGCGGCCGAGCGGGCGCTGGAGGAAAGCGAGGAGCGCTACCGCACCCTGCTGGGTGAGGCGCCCGACGGGTTCTTCGTCGCACGGGAGGATGGGACCCTTGTGGACGTGAATCCCGCCGCCTGTGCCATGCTGGGCTACGGCCGGGGTGAGCTCCTCAGCATGCATATGGAGGAGCTGGTCGATCCGGGCGACCTGGAACGGCATGGTGGCCACTGGCCCCGGATGGAACACGACCGCCACGTGATCGAGGAGCGGGTCCTGCGGCGCAAGGACGGCACCCTCATTCCCGTGGAAGTCTCCGCCCGACGCCGCGACGACGGACTGCTGCAGACCCTCGCGCGCGACATCAGCACGCGCCGCACGCTGGAAGAGCAGCTGCGCCAGGCCCAGAAGATGGAAGCGGTGGGCCAGCTCACCGGCGGCATCGCGCACGACCTCAACAACGTGCTGGGCGTGGTGATTGCCAACGCCGACCTGATCCGTCACGCGCTCAAGCCGGGCCAGGACGAGGCCCGGAGCGACCTCGACGAGATCCGGCGCGCCGCCCATCGCGGTGCCGACATGATCCGCAAGCTGCTCGGCTTCAGCCGGCAGTCGTCGCTCGAGATTGCGCCGCTCGATCTTGGCTCCAGCGTCGCCGACATCATGAGTTCATTGCGCCGGCTGCTGCCGAGCGACATCGCCGTGGAGCTGGAGGGGGCCGATCCCGGTCTCACCGTGCGTGCCGACCGCGGCGCGCTTGAGCAGATCCTGGTGAACCTTGCAACCAACGCCCGTGACGCCATGCCGGAAGGTGGCCGGCTCGATATCAAGATTTCCCGAGAACTGCGCGGCACCGACGGCGAGGTGGCCTGCGTGAGCGTGGCAGATACGGGGCAGGGCATGAGCCGGGAAGTCCGGAACCGCGTCTTCGAACCGTTCTTCACCACCAAGCCGCCGGAACGTGGCTCCGGTCTCGGCATGGCGATGGTCTATGGACTGGTGCGGCAGATGTCGGGATCGATCCAGCTGGACAGCACGCCGGGGAAGGGCACCACTATCCAGCTTTCATTCCCCGCGCTGCCGGCCGCGGCGCCTGCTTCGGACTCGCGGTCGGGTTCCGAGACGCTGCCGCGCGGCAACGAGCTGATTCTGGTAGTGGAAGACGAGGTGTCGCTGCGCGCCGCGACCGCACGAATCCTCCGGCGGCTGGGCTACACGGTGCTGACCGCAGGCGACGGCGACGAAGCGCTCGACATTTTCCGGCTGCAGCACAAGTACATCAAGCTGGTGATCTCGGACATCGTGATGCCGAGGCGGAGCGGATGGGCGCTGTATGACGCGCTGCGGGCCAGCGGCTCGAATGTGCCGTTCCTGCTGTCGAGTGGTTATGCGGGCCGCATGAATTCGCGCGTCGAGGCTCCCGACGCGCCGCCGCTGCTCAAGAAGCCGTGGCTCACCGAGGAGCTGGCCGTGAAGGTGCGGGAGATGCTGGACCAGGCGCGCGAGATGGAACCCACCGACTTTCAGCCGGCCGCGCCGTAGGTCCGGCCCTTCCACTCGATGCGCCTGGCGCCACGCCAGGTGGATCGCAGCACGATGACCAGTGCCATTACCGCACCGAGCGGGTAGAGCAGGCCATACCAGGCCGGGATGCGCATGTTCCCGGCGATCACCATCCAGAAGATCACGCTGAGTGCCGTCGCCACCAGTGCCGGAGCAAGCCAGCCCGGGCAGGATCCCGCCAGCGCGCCGATCAGCGCGAGCGGCGGGACCAGCCAGAAGCCGAGAGCCGCGACCAGCGCGAATGGCACCAGCGCCCGGCGCAGCGGCTCGTCGGGGAACGACTGGCGGCCGCCCACGTAGATGTTCTTGGACCAGCCCTCGATCATGTGGGCCAGGCCGTGATACATGCGGGTCTCCATGAGCGAGAGCGCGAAGCCAAACCAGACTCGCCGCCCGGATGCACGCACCACCTGCGCCAGCTCCAGGTCTTCGGCCACCGCATGACGCACGGCTTCATGGGTGCCAATTCCCTCGTAGTCCTCCCGTTTCATGAAGATGAACTGCCCGTTCGCGATCACGTCGCGGGCCCGCCCTGCCCGATTGACGGCTTCCGGGTGGAAGCGGAAGCCGAGCAGGGTCCAGAACTGTGGCATCACGGTGCGTTCCCAGAAGGTGACGCACCGCTGGTGCGGCATCACGGTCACCAGGTCACCGCGTCCAGCCAGCAGTGCTGCAACCGCATGTGGCAGCAGCATCGGCTCGTGTTTCGTATCGGCGTCGGTAAAGAGGAGCAGCTCCCCTTGCGCGGCACGGTAGCCCTGTACGCAGGCCCACGGTTTTCCGTACCAGCCGGTGGGGAGAGGAGAGCCGTGGACGAGACGCGGGACCCGGGACTCGGCGGCTCGCCCCCGCTTCCGCGGGGGTGACAGGCTCGGCGGCTCGGCGTTGGACGCTGAGCGCTGAGCGCTGAGCGCCAGACGCTCGACGCGCGACGCCGTATCATCCTCCGACCGATCGTCCACCACAATCACTTCAAGATTCCGGTACTCGGACGCGAGTATCGAACTGACGACCGTCGCGATGGTGCGGGATTCGTTGCGGGCGGGGATGATGACGCTGACCAGCGGACCGTCACGCAGCGGGGGAATGTCCTCGAGCCGGGGGCGCTCCCGAAGGACGCGCGTGAGGATGACCCAGGCCACCGCCCACGGCAGGGCGTACAGCAGGGCCAGGCTCACGCGAGCTTCGGGTCAGCGCGTGCCGCTGAGGGACGCGAGTTCGCCCTCGAGCGAGCTGAGCCAGCGCTCCCAGTCGTCCGGCTCACCGGCGCCGTTGTGCTCGGGCACGCCGTTCCGGCCGAGGAGCGTGGCCACCAGCGCGTCGGTGTAACCGACCACCGCCGCAGCGATGCCATGATCCAGCACCCGATTGAGACGGAGCAGGATGGCCATGCCCTGACGGGCGCGCATGGCGGCAACGACGGGTGCGAGCCGACGGGTGAGGAGGTCGCGCAGGTGGAGGAGTTCCTCGACCACTTCGCCGGCGGAGAGTCCGCGGGTCGAAGCGTTGCGCCCATATTGTTCGCAGGCCCGCTGCCACATGGGCCGTGCCTCTCGGCGCAGCGGTCCGATCATCTGCGCCAGGATATCTATCAGCAGCCGCAACTCCCGTTCGACCGCGGATCGCGGTATCGTGGGGGCGGCGGTAATACGATCGCCGAGCCGGCCGGCCCATTCTGCGACGAGTTCGTCGCGGGAATCCGTGATCAGGCGGCCAGCCGCGAGCAACGCAGGTGGCGTAGCACGCACAGCCGTACTCCTTCAGGCTGGTTTGGACTCAAAAACCTTCGGAAGCTATAAGGAAAGAGCCATGGGGTCAAAGACCACAATCCGGCCTCCACGACTCCATCCTGGCACGCGCGTGGCACTTGTCGCACCGGCGGGCCCACTACTCGAACTGGATGACCAGCAGCGCGCCGTCGAGCTCTGCCGTGCCCTCGGCTGGGAGCCCGTGCTCGCCCCCAACGCTGGTGCGCAGCACGGCTACCTTGCCGGCACCGATGACCAGCGCCTCGGCGATCTCAATGCCGCGCTGGGCGACGACAGCATTGGCGCCATCTGGTGCATCCGCGGCGGCTACGGCCTCACCCGTATCCTCACGGGCGTGAACTACGCGGCGGCGCGACGGCATCCCAAGGTGGTGCTCGGCTTCAGCGATATCACCGCGTTGCTGCTGGCGCTGCACCAGCAGACCGGGCTCATCACCTTTCACGGGCCGGTGGCCCGGCACGACATGACGCGGTTCACCCGCACGCACCTGGAACGAGTGGTGACCGATGAGTCGCCGGCCGGACCGCTCGAACATCCCTCGCCGCCAGCTGAAATCCTGGTCCCGCTGCAGCATCGTGTCATCTCGCTCGCCGGCGGACGTGCCGAGGGCCCATTGATTGGCGGCAACCTTTCGCTGGTGCAGTGCCTGCTCGGAACGCCATATCTGCCGTCGCTCGACGGCGCCATCCTGTTCCTCGAGGATGTGGGCGAGGAACTGTATCGCGTGGACCGGATGCTCTCGCATCTTCGCCTCGCGGGCCAGCTCGAGCGCGTGGCCGGAGTGGCGCTCGGCCGGTTCACCGAAATGAGCCGGCGCGGGAGCGATGGCGCCACCGGTCTCGACCGTGTCTTCCGCGATTACTTCGCTCCCCTTGGTGTTCCCGTCGTCCTGGGCCTCCCCTTCGGCCATGTGCCCGATCAGTGGACCCTTCCCATCGGCATCCGTGCCCGCCTCGAGGGGGAGGCGGGGAGGCTGGAGGTGATGGAAGGAGCAGTGAGCTAAGCGCTAAGAGCTAAGAGTTAAGAGAGAAGCGCTTGACGGGTTACCTTGTCTCAACTCTCAACTCTCAACTCTCAGCTCTCAGCTCTCAGCTCTCAGCTCTTAGCCCATCGTCCACCATGGCCACTCCCATTCTCAGCCATCACACCCTTCCAGGCGCCCTCGGCGAGCTCTTCATCGACGTGCGTGCCGCCGGGCGGCAGGCGCCCAGGCCCGCCGTCGTGCTCGTACATGGCTTCAAGGGATTCAAGGACGGGGGATTCTGGCCGCCCT
>CBINCZ010000020.1:0-14055 GCA_966249295.1 uncultured Gemmatimonadales bacterium | reverse complement strand
GATGGGCAGGATGGGCAGGATGGGCAGGATGGGCAGGATGGGCAGGATGGGCAGGCCGAAGCTAACCCTGCATCACCCGCCCATCTCGCCCATCTCGCCCATCCTGCCCATCTACTTGCCCGCCCTGCCCGTCCTGCCCGACCTTACCAGCCATGAACCTCTTCGAGCCCAACGCCACGGCGCTGCTCCTCCTGACGGCGGGCGTCCTGCTGGCCATCAGTGTCATCTTCAGCCGAGCCCCGGCGCGGTTCAGCATGCCGGTGGTGCTGATCTTCCTGGTGATCGGCATGGTGGCGGGGTCTCCGAACATCGGCGGGATCACCTTTACCGACGTCCCGTTCGCCTTCCGCCTGGGCACCACGGCACTGGTGCTGATCCTGTTCGACGGCGGGCTCAATACGCCGATGAACGCGGTGAAGCTCATCTGGCGGCCGGCGAGCATCCTGGCGACGTTCGGCGTGGCCGGCACCTGTGTCGTGCTGGCGCTCGCGGCCCACCTGATGGGCTTCAGCTGGCCGGAAGCGCTGGTGCTTGCCGCCATCGTGAGCAGCACCGACGCGGCGATGGTCTTCTCGGTGCTGCGTGGCAGCGGGCTGCACCTCAAGCGACGGGTGGGCGCCACGCTGGAGGTCGAGTCGGGCATCAACGACCCCATGGCGTTCATGCTCACCCTGGCGTTCACCCAGAACCTGCTCGCCACCGGCTCACTCGATCCCTGGCTCGCACCGCTCGACATCCTGCTGCAGATCGCCGTGGGGCTGGTCTGCGGCGTGCTGATCGGCGTCATCGGCCGCCGAGTGCTGGCCAGGCTCCGCGTCGCCACCGGGCTCTATGTCGCCTTCACCGTGGCACTCGCCTTCCTGGCCTTCGGCGTCGCCACCCTGGCGCACGGGAGCGGCTTTCTCTCGGTCTATGTGGCGGGCGTGGTGCTCGGCAACGGTCCGCTGCCGCTCCGCACCGGCCTCTTCCGGGTGCACGATGCGCTCGCCTGGCTCAGCCAGATCACCATGTTCCTGGTGCTGGGCCTGCTGGTGAACACCGCGGGACTGATGCAGGTGTGGTGGATCGGACTGGCGCTCGCGATCATGCTCGCCGTGCTGGCGCGGCCCATAGCTGTGTGGCTCTGCCTCCTGCCGTTCCGCTACAACACCCGGGAGACAGCATATATCAGCTGGGTCGGCCTGCGCGGCGCGGTGCCGATCGTGCTCGCGACCTTTCCACTGCTGGCTGGCGCGCCCGGCTCGGAGCGGATCTTCCTCGTGGTATTCTTCATCGTCGTGGTCAGCACGATTCTGCCCGGATCGACTGTCGCGTGGGCAACCCGCCGTCTCAAGCTGGAGGCGCCGGAACCGCCGCAGCCACCCGCGGTTCTCAATATCGAGTCGCGACAGCAGCTCACCGGCGAGCTGCTGAGCTTCTACGTGGACGAGGGCCTCGCGGTGGCCGGCGTGCAACTTTCCGAGCTCTCACTGCCCGAGGGAAGCGCGGTTACGCTGCTCATCCGCGGGCTCGACCTCATCCCTCCACGCGGTTCCACCAGGATCATGCCCGGCGACCACGTATACGTCGTCACCCGGCCGGAGGATCGTGGCTTCGTGCAGCTGCTCTTTGGCCATCCGGAGGAAGACTGACGCTCTCCGTCGCTCTGCTCGACGACCTCCGCGCCATCGTGGGCGCGCGCTGGGTGCGGCATCGCAACGCCGAGCTGGCGACGTACGCGCAGGATGGCCTGCCCACCCACGTCTCGTCGCCGGGCGCCGTGGTGCTGCCCGGGTCGCGCGCGGAACTGGTCGCGGTGCTGCGCCTCCTGCACCAGCGCGGCATCCCGTTCGTGGCGCGCGGCGCAGGCACCGGGCTCTCGGGTGGCGCTGTGGCCTCGGGCGACGCCGTGGTCATCACGCTCACCCGCATGAACCGGATCATTTCCATCGATCCAGTGGACCGCCGGGCCGTGGTGGAACCGGGAGTGGTCAACGCGCGCCTCACCGACGCTACGATGCGTCACGGGCTGATCTATGCGCCAGATCCTTCCAGCCAGACCGCCTGCACCCTGGGCGGCAACGTGGCCGAGAACGCCGGCGGGCCGCACTGCCTCAAGTACGGCGTCACCACCAATCACGTGCTTGCCGCGGAAGTGATCCTGCCGGACGGCTCCGCGGTGCGGCTGGGATCGCGAAGCGGGGAGGCATGGGGCCCGGACCTGCTGGGGCTCTTCGTCGGGAGCGAGGGAATGTTCGGCATCGCGAGCGAGATCACGCTTCGGCTGGTCCCTGCCCCGTCTGCCATTCGCACGTTTCTCGCGGACTTTGCCTCGGTGCGCGCGGCCAGTGAAGCGGTCTCGGCCATCATTGCCACCGGCGTGGTGCCGGCAGCGCTCGAGATGATGGACCAGGTCTGCATCCAGGCGGTAGAAGCGTCGATTTACGCGGCCGGCTACCCGACCGATGCGGCTGCAGTCCTGCTAGTCAGGTCGGACGCGGCCGTGGTCGAGCCGCTGCTGCGCGCGCACGGCGCCCGCACCGTACGATCCGCCGCTGATGCAGCCGACCGGGCACGGCTTTGGCAGGGACGGAAGAAGGCATTCGGCGCCATGGGACGCATCGCGCCCGACCTTGCGGTGCAGGACGCGGTGGTGCCACGCAGCCGGCTTCCGGACGTGCTGGATGAGGTGGCCGCCATCGGACGGCGTCATGACCTGCTGGTCAGCAACGTCTTCCATGCAGGGGACGGCAACCTGCACCCGAACATCAGTTTCGACCGTCGCGACGCGGACCGGGCCCGGCGGGTGCACCATGCCCTGTCCGACATCATGGGCGCCTGCGTGGCAGCGGGCGGCACCCTGACCGGCGAGCACGGGGTCGGGTCTGACAAACGGGATTACATGCCGATGGTCTTCGATGCGGTGACGCTGGATACGATGTGCCAGGTGCGACGGGTGTTCGATCCCGCGGAACGCGCCAACCCGGGCAAGGTGCTGCCGGTACGCGCGTGCCGGGAGTGGCGCGCTGGAGGAGTTTCATGAGAACCGAGATCCTGGCGCGGCTCCGGGCACTGCTCGGCCACGAGGGCGCGGCGGCCGCGGCTGACGGCGTGCCGCGCGCGCTGCCCGACAACGTCGAGTCGCTGGCCCAGGTCTGTCATGTGGCGCACGCCGAGGGCTGGAAAGTGCGGGTGGAAGGCGAGGGATCCTGGCTTCCGACCGACGCACCGGCGGACCTCGCCATCAGTACCCGCGCGCTGGACAAGGTGCTGGACGTGAGCGCGTCCGACCTCGCCGCCACCGTGCAGGGCGGCGTGCGCATGGACGTGCTTCGCCGGCGGCTGGCCGAGCATGAATTGTGGCTGCCGCTCGATCCACCGGGCCGCCCCGACCGCACCATCGCATCGGTGCTGGCAACGGCGACGGCCGGTCCCCTGCGGCTGGGCCACGGCCAGCCGCGCGACTACGTGCTGGGCTGTTCCGTGGTGACCGGGGACGGCCGCGTGGTCCGGGCAGGCGGGCGGGTCATGAAGAACGTGGCGGGCTATGACCTCACCCGCCTGCAGGTGGGCGGCTTCGGCGCGTTCGGGATCATCGCCGAAGCGCACCTCAAGCTGCGCGCAGTGCCGCGCGCCGACGCCACGCTGATTGCGCGGGGCCAGCGTGATGCGCTCACTGCTGCGGCGCGTGACGTGATGGAAGCGTCGGTGCCATGCGCGGCACTCGAGCTCTTCTCGCCCACGCTCGCCGCCGACGCGGAGTGGGTGCTGGCCGCGCGGATCATGGGAAGCGACGGTGCGGTGGAAGCGGACGTACGGCGCCTCCTCGCCGCGGCGCAACCGGGCTGGGCGCCGCTCGACGCGGAAACCAGCTCGTCGTTCTGGGCCCAGACGGCACGGGGCGCGGTGAGCGTGCCGATCACCGTTCGCTTCGGTGTGCTGGGCGACGGACTCGATGAGCTGCTCGACCTGGTGACCCGCGACCTGAACGAGGGGCTGGTGAGCGCGGGCGCGGGGGGCGGGCTCCGCTGGAGCGGTGTCGCCACGGTAGACCGGCTGCGGACCCTGCGGCGCCTGCTCGCCGAGCGCGAGATTCCGATGACGCTGGAACGCGCGCCGTGGGATGTGCGCCAGCAGCTGGGCCACTTCGGCGCCTACCGTGAAGGCGTGGGCCAGCTGGTGAGCGGCCTGCGTGATGCGTTTGACCCGGGCCACACGCTCAATGTCGCGCTGGAGGGCGGAGTCGAGGCGTGAACGACACCAGCGAACAGATCCTCGAGCCGCTCTCCACCTGCGTGCACTGCGGCTTCTGCCTGCCCGCGTGCCCCACCTATCTCGCCACCGGTGATGAATCGGACAGCCCGCGCGGCCGCATCCTGCTGATGCGCGCGCTGGCCCGCGGCGAGCTTTCGCCCGAGGACTCCGGACTCAACGATCACCTCGACGCCTGTCTCGGTTGCCGAGGCTGTGAGCCGGTCTGCCCGTCCGGCGTGGGGTATGGCGCAGGGCTCGAGGCCGCGCGCGACACGCTGGTGCGCGCCCACGGCCTCCCCTTCAAGGCCCGGCTCATCCTCCGGGTGTTCCGTCACACCTGGCTCTGGAAGCCCCTGCTCCACGCCGCACGCCTGCTCCGCGCGACGGGACTGCCGGCATTGATGGCCGGGAAGTCGGGGATGCGGTTCGCCGCAGGAATGCTGGCCTCGAGCAAGGCGAGCAAGGCGAGCAAGGCGAGCAGGGCGAGCAGGTGGGCAGACTGGTCGGACAAGGCGGACGGGGCGGACAGGGCCAGCAGCCAAGGGCCAGTAGCCAGCGACCTGCCCGCTCGCCCTGCTCGCCCTGCTCGCCCTGCTCGCCCTGCCAACCTGTTCACCGGCTGCGTCATGTCCACCCTCTTCGCCCACGTACATGAGGCTACCGGACGCGTGCTGCGGGACGCGGGCTACGACATGGAGTGTCCCCGGGGCCAGGGGTGTTGTGGCGCGCTGCATGCCCACGCCGGCGACCTTGACGGCGCCCGCGCACTGGCTCGGCACAATGTCGCCGCCTTCGGCGACAGCGACGAGCCGATCGTGGTAAACAGCGCCGGCTGCGGCGCGATGCTCAAGGGCTACGGGCACCTGCTGGGCACGGAAGAGGCGGAGCGGTTTGCCGCGAGGGTGAGGGACGTGAGCGAGATGCTGGTCGAGGAGTCGAGAGGTCGAGAGGTCGAGGGTCCAGCGCTCAGCGCTCAGCGCTCAGCGCTCAGCGCCATCTATGACTCCCCCTGCCACCTCCAGCACGCGCAGGGGATCATCCACCAGCCGCTGGCGTTGCTGTCGAAAGTGCCGGGGCTCACGCTCCTGCCCCTGCCCGACAGCGACAAGTGCTGCGGCAGTGCCGGCATCTTCTCCCTGCTGCAGCCCGGCATGTCACAGGCGGTGCTCGACGCCAAGCTCGACGCGATCCTTGCCGTCGAGCCCGCGCCGGACCTGGTGCTCACCGGCAACCCCGGCTGCCTGATGCAGATCGGCGCGGGACTGAGGGGACGGGGGTCGGCAATCCGTACTGCGCATCCGATTGAAGTCGTAAGTCGTACGTCGTAGGTCGTAGTCATAAGACTTACGACCTACGACTTACGACTCCATTACTTTCCCTCCATGCTCGCACGCGGAATACTCTTCGACTTCAACGGCGTGATCGCGAACGACGAGGCCCTGCACTTCGAGGCCCTCAGCGCGACCCTCGCCGCGCATGGCATCGCGCTGGCACGAGAGGACTACTACGGCAAGTTCCTGGGGCTCGACGACCGGGAATGCTTCCGCCGCAGCTTCGAGGCGGCCGGCCGCACGCCGGAGCCGTTCCTCCTGCGCCATGCCGTGGAGCAGAAGGCCGGGCTTTATGAGGACTTCGCGCGTGCGCGCCTGGAACTCGTCCCCGGGGTCCGAGATTTCATCGAGGCAGCATCCGCAGCCGGGATGGCGCTGGGCGTGGCCTCGAGCGCGCTGCTGCGTGAAGTGGAGTTTGTCCTGCAGATGGCGAACCTGCGCGATCATTTCGAGACCCTGGTCTCGGCGGAGCAGGTGGAACGCTGCAAGCCCGATCCGCAGATCTTTGAGCGGGCGCGCCAGCGGATGCGGCTGGCCACGGAAGAGTGCGTGGTGATCGAGGATTCGCTTCCCGGCATCGAGGCCGCACTCGCCGGCCGCTTCCGCTGTGTGGCCATCGCGTCGTCGCTCCCGGCCAGTGCCCTCACCCATGCGGACATGGTGTGGAACGACTTTGACGGACATCATCCCGCCGACCTTCCCTGGACCGATGCCTGAGCATCTGGTCTCACTGACGCGCGAGGAACTGGCCGACGTGCGGCTGGGCGCGCTGGCCGTGGTGCGGGACGCCGCCGTCTTCTCGGTCACAGGTCCCGGCGCCGTGGCCTGCATGCAGGGACTGCTCACCAACGATGTGGAGCGTCCCGGCGACGACAGCCTGGTGTACGGCGCGGTGCTGACCCCCAAGGGGATGATCGTCGCCGATATGTGGGTGCTGCGGACGCCGCAGGATCTGACACTCGTGGCCGAGTCCACGGCGCAGGCGCCGCTCGCCGAGACCTTCCAGCGATCACTGCCACCGAGACTGGCACGCGTGAGTGACCAGAGTGAAGAGATGCAGGTGCTCTGGCTGGTGGGCCGCGGTGCGTTCGAGGCGCTGATCAGGGCGGGGCTCGGCCCACTGCCATCGGCGGCGGGGCGGGTGACCGTGATCGACACCGTGCGCGGCCGGCTGCTGGTGGCGCTGGGGCATGACACGACGCCCTTTGCGGCGTTCCTGGTGGGACGGGAAGGTGCCATCGCGCTGGCGCTGGATGTATTGTCCGGTGTGCACGTCTCGACGTTCGAGCCCCGCCTGCTCGAGGGCGCGCGTATCCTGGCGGGCTGGCCGCGACTGGGCCGGGAGATCGGTGACCGCACCCTGCCACAGGAAGTGCGGTTCGACGATATCGGCGGGGTGTCGTACACCAAGGGGTGCTACACCGGGCAGGAAACGGTGGCACGAGTGCATTTCCGCGGCCACGTGAACCGCGAACTCAGGGGCATCCGCTGGGATCATCCATCGGAGCCGGGCGACCTCGAGGTGCTGAAGGACGGGAAACCTGTCGGCCAGATCACGTCGACACTGCTGCTGGACGACCGCGGCCTCGCCCTTGGCCTGCTGCGCCGGGAGACAGCCGTCGGTGATACCGTGGAAGTGGGCGGCCGGCTGGCGACTGTGGTGGCGTTGCCGTTCCGGCAGGAGGATGTTGATGGATAGGGCTTGGGGCTTAGGGCGTGGGGCATGGGGTTGACGACTTATGACCTACGACGTGCGACCCTTTCGTGCTTTCGTGCCTTTCGTGCTTTCGTGAAAACACCACGGGCTCCGAACGCATCCGGAGCCCGTAGTGCCAGTGCAGGTGCTGCTGCGAGATTACATCTGGGTCGTGTCGCGGGCCATGGACGTATCGGCCGGCATCATGGTCGAGTCACCCATCATGTGACTGGTGTCGGTCATCATGGCCGAGCTGTCCATCGCGCTGGAATCGGCGGGCGGCGTCTCATCCTTCGGCGCACATGCTGCTACCGCCACAAGTACTGCTGCTAGTACGAGCTTCCGCATCTGTCGCTCCTCAGAGTGTAGGTCAGCCGGCCATTCTCCTGCCAACGTCGCAAGGCGTGACGGGGCAACAAGTTAAGGCGACCTTAAAGATTGTCAAGTTTTGGCGCACTTCATTTCCCTGCTCATCAGGCTGTAACCACATATGAATACAACATTTAGCATCGATCCCCAGGATCTTCCTCCCACCTTGGGCGCGTTGCGCCAGAGTCCCTGGGGCCGTGCACCCCTCCGGGGGCGCAGCGTGCGCGCCGAACTCCGGCACAACCTGCTCTCCCGCCTGGCCGACGGCGGTCCCCTCTTTCCCGGCATCATCGGCTACGAGGACACCATCGAGCCCCAGATCGTGAACGCGATCCTCTCGCGTCACCACTTCATACTGCTCGGGTTGCGCGGCCAGGCCAAGAGCCGGCTGCTACGCGCCCTTGCCGGGTTCCTGGACGAG
This sequence comes from uncultured Gemmatimonadales bacterium, assembly GCA_966249295.1. GTDB lineage: Bacteria > Gemmatimonadota > Gemmatimonadetes > Gemmatimonadales > GWC2-71-9 > CAMLHP01. Next base: position 6,005 of record CBINCZ010000020.1, on the reverse strand, counting down.
TGGATGCCGGTGGTGGCAGGCAGTGAGGTGAACGACGATCCCTTCGCGCCCATTTCCAGGTTCGCCCGCGACCGGCTGGCCGAGTGCGGCGACGCCACCGCCATCAGCTGGGTACATCGTGACGACCGCTACGTCGAGAAGCTGGCGACGCCCGACGTCACCATCGCCGACCTGATCGGCGACGTCGACCCGATCAAGGCCGCGCGCGGCGGGCACCTGCTTTCCGATGAGCTGACGATGCACTTCGGGCTCCTGCCCCGCGCCAACCGCGGCATTTTCGCCATCAACGAGCTGCCCGACCTCAGCAGCAAGGTGCAGGTGGGGCTCTTCAACGTGATGCAGGAAGGTGACGTCCAGATCAAGGGCTACCCGGTGCGGCTGCCGCTCGATGTGCTGCTGGTCTTCACCGCCAATCCCGAGGACTACACGGCGCGCGGCAAGATCATCACCCCGCTCAAGGACCGGGTCGGCTCCGAGATCATCACCCATTATCCGCGCACCGTCGAGCTGGGCATGGCGATCACCGCGCAGGAGGCATGGACCGACCGGGGCACGGTGGAAGTGGATGTGCCGTCATTCATCCTGGAGCTGGTGGAGCGGGTGGCCTTCGAGGGACGTGAAGATCCCCGGGTAGACCGGAAATCGGGCGTGAGCCAGCGGCTGCCGATCACCGTGCTGGAGAATGCCGTCTCGGGCGCCGAGCGCCGTGCGATGACAGCCGGCAGCCGGCGCGCGGTGCCCCGCGTCAGCGACGTGCATGGCGCGGTGTCGTCCATTACCGGGAAGCTCGAGCTGGAATACGAGGGCGAGTTGCAGGGCGCCGAGACGGTGGCGCGGGAGCTGATCCGCAAGGCGGCCGGGAGCCTGCTCGACGAGCGCGCCGACGAGATCTCGTTCGATGAGATTGTCGCGTGGTTCGATGGCGGCGGGATCCTCAAGTTCTCGCCCGACGAGCCGGCCGAGGCCTGTCTCGCGGGATTCTCCCGGGTGGATGGGCTGGTGGACGCGGCTGTCGCCGCCGACCTCGCCACCAGGGACGACGCCGAACGCATGGTGGCCGCGTGCGAGCTGATCCTGGAAGGCCTCGCGGCCTGGCGGAGGATTACCAGGAGTGAGGAGATGGGGTGGACGAGAGCGCGGAGGACGGGATGACGGGATGACGGGAAGACGGGAAGACGGGAAGTTATGGGAGCGAGTCGCCACGCGCTGTCATCGCGAGCGCCCGCAGGGCGCGAAGCAACCTTGCAGCCCGACCGGGATCTTTGGGCCCATGCCAACGTGCGCCGCGAGTGCCCGATAGACAGCGTCGCTCCGTCGGGGCATCGCTTTCGGGCTGCAAGGTTGCTTCGCACGTCCGTTGGACGTGCTCGCAATGACAGCGCGTGGCAGCTTCCCGTCCTCCCATCTTCCCGTCTTCCCGTCTAGTGTGTCACCTTCAACAACCCCTCCCGGAACCTCCGGCTCACCCGCACCTGCTGGTCGTCCTTGAGCAGGGCCACGTAGTCGCCGCCGAACCAGGGCTGCACTTCGCGGATGCGATCCAGATTCAGCACTGTGCTGCGGTGCACCCGGATGAACCGCGACGGATCCAGCTCGGCCTGCAGTGACGTGAGTGTCATGCGCACGCGGAAGACGTCCTTGCCGCAGTGCAGCAGGACGTAGTTCCGGTCTGCCTCGAACCAGTCCACCGCCTCAACCGGCACGAACCGGATCCGCTCCTGCTCCTGCACCATGATGCGGCGGGCGTGGCGTATGCCGCCGCGCCGGCTCTCGAGCAGGCCCGTGAGCGCGTCGCGCATCCCCAGGCGACCCTCGGCGCTCAGGTGGCGGCGGGCGTGCTCCAGCGCGTCGCGGAAGCGATCATCGTCGAAGGGCTTGAGCAGGAAGTCGAGTGCGTGCACGGCAAAGGCACGCAGGGCGTGCTTGTCGTACGCCGTCACGAACAGCACCGGTGGCATCGCCTCGGCGCCGATCCGCTCGATCACGCCGAATCCGTCGAGCCCGGGCATCTGCACGTCAAGAAAGACCAGGTCGGGATCCTGCGCCCGGATGGCGTCCACCGCGCTCGCGCCATCCACGCACTCGCCGACGACGGTGACGTCGTCCTGCTGTTCCAGCGCCAGCCGCACGCAGTCGCGCGCGAGCGGTTCGTCGTCCACGATCAATGCACGAATCCGTCCCGACATCGGTTCACCAGTCATGGGGTTCCCCTTCCCGGTGCAGCGGCAGGGTGATCCGCACCGCCGCACCACCTTCGGGCGCCGAGGCGGTCTCCAGCCCGCCAGCGGCGCCGTAGAGTTGTTCGAGCCGGGCGCGCGTATTGGAGAGCCCGACGCCCTGATGGTTGCCATTCCGGCCCGCGGCGAAGCCGGGTCCCGAGTCCCGCACCGACAGCACCAGCGATCCATTCTCCCGCTCGGCCGTGACCCGCACGCTGCCGGGGCCGGGCGTGCTGGCGAGCCCATGCCGCAATGCATTCTCCACGATGGGCTGCAGCACCAGCGTCGGCACCAGGGCATCGAAGAGCGAGGCCTCGACTTCCACCGTCACGTCGAGCCGGTCGCCGAAGCGCACCCGCTCGATGGCGAGGTACTGCTCGAGCAGGTCCAGCTCCTCGCCCAGTCGGGCTTCCTGGGTGCCGTGACCGTCGAGTGTCCGCCGCAGCAAGGTGCCCAGCCGGGCCAGCATGGTCACGGCCGCCTCGTTGTCTCCTCGCCGCACCAGTCCCGAGATCGCGTTCAGGGCGTTGAAGAGAAAGTGGGGCTGCAATTCCATACGCAGCATGGCGAGCCGGGCTTCATGCATTCGGGTTTCAAGCTGCGCCGCGAGAAGCTCGCCCTGGCGATAGCGGCCGTAGAACTCGACGGCGTGGAATGCCCCCACCACGCCGGCATAGGTGAGCAGGTCGAGCACCACGTACATGTTGAAGAAGATCCCGATCTCCTGCGCCATGGTCCGCCCGTCGGGCAGGAGGAAATCGGCGTTGGTGCGGAAGTAGATGGCGCCGGCGATCGCGACGTGCAGCGCGCTCAGCACCAGCCCGATGATGCCGTGGGCCAGCACCGAGCTTTTCCATCCGGGGCCGGTGAGCCGGAACCGCCGCGCCGTCCGGAACACCACCGGCGTGAGCAGGGCCCAGAGTACCCACCACGGCATGTTGTTGAGCAGGGAGATGGTCCACGACCTCGGCCGGCCGGTCCAGTCCCAGAGCACGTAGCCCTTCACGGTCTCGATCACGCCCATGGCGAGCCAGAAGGCCAGGATGGGCACGATGGGCAGGGCCGGCGGGGTGGATGGGTGACTCGGGACTCGGGACTCGGGACCCGAGTCTCGCGTCCCGCGCCCCGCGTCCCGGGCTGTGGAGTGATCAGGGCGCATGGTCACAGTTGAATGGGACGAGTGGTGGGAACTTCTTGCACCGCGCGTGGGACGGGCGGAGGGTGGTAGGGACTAGGGGTTAGGGATTAGGGACCAGGGAGCAGGGGTGGGGGCTCCGCCAGGTGTGTCATTGCGAGGAGGGCCTGAAAGGCCCGACGAAGCAACCTTGCAGCCCGACATCGGAATCCCCTGCGGGACTCCGCCCATGAGATCGCGGTCGGGCTGCAAGGTTGCTTCGCCCCTTCGGGGCTCGCAATGACATGCCGAGCCGCCTAGCCGTCTAGCCGTCTAGCCGTCTAGCCGCCTGTCCGACTGAGAATCACCTCCGCCGCGCCCTCCAGTCCCAGCAACCCGGTATTGATCGTCAGGTGGTAATTCACCGGATCGCTCCAGTTGCGCTGGTAGTATTCCTTGTGATAGCGCGCGCGGCTGCTGTCCACGTCAGCCATCTGCTTCATCGCTTCCTCTTCCGTGAGCCCGAAGCGCTTGCGAATCCGTTCGGCGCGGAAGGCGCGGGAGGCCACCAGTTTCACGTGCAGCGCATCCGACTGCATGCCGATGACGGCGGGCGCCGCCCGGCCCACGAACACCACCCTGCCCTGCCGGGCCAGGTCGGCCACCACGCTCTCGGTGATGCGCACCAGGCTCGCCTCTTCCATGTCCTTCACGGTGCCGCCCTGGGGCGGGACCAGCTCCGGATTCTGTGCAGCCAGTGTGCGGGTGAGCCGCTCGACGAAGCTGGGCGCGCGTTCCTCGCGCCGAGCCACTTCCTCCGGGCTCATGCCGGCGCGCGCCGCCACCTGCTCCACCAGCTCGTTGTCCACCAGCTGCCAGTCGAGCGCTTTCGCCACCATGGCCGCGACTTCGCTGCCGCCGGCCCCGAACTGTCTCGAGATGGTGATGATCATGGCATCATTCTACGGCTGGAAGGGGGACGTCGTAAGCCAGCTGCTGGCGCCGGCGCCGCCGGAGCCAGCTGAGCCACACCACGAACACGGTGCCGGTAATGACACAGCCGTTGAGGAAGAAGCTGGTGCGCACCCCGAAGCGCTCTGAGACCCAGCCCGCCTGCAGGGATCCGAAGGGCACCATCCCCAGCGCCACGAAGGAGTAGAACCCCATCACCCGGCCGCGCAGCTGGTCGGGCGCGAGCCGCTGCAGCAGCGTGTTGGTGCTGATGCCGGTCGCCGACATGCAGCATCCCGCCAGCACGCCGATGACCAGTGCGGGCAGGAGGTGCGGCATCGGCGCGAGCAGCATGAGGGAAAACCCGAAGGCCGCGGCCGAGCTGAGTGCGAGCCGTCCCTGCCGGAATCGGCTGCCAAACGACGCGATGACCAGCGCGGCAGTGGCCGCCCCGATGCCCACGCCGCTCAGGAGGGCGCCGTATCCTGACGCGCCTACCCGGAGCGCATCCTTGGCAAACACCGGCAACATGAGGAGGAAGGAGGAACCGAAGATGGTGATCACCGCCGTCAGGATGACCAGCGTCCGGGGCCAGCGCTCCTTCCGGATGTAATCAAAGCCTTCCCGCAGCGCCGAGGTCATGGCTGGTCGCTCCGCCGCATGCTCGGGCTCGCGGGTGCGCATCAAGGCAAGGCCTCCAAGCACGGCGAGGAAGCTCGCGCCGTTGACGAAGAAGCAGGCCGCGAGTCCTACCGCCGCGATCAGCACGCCGGCGATGGACGGACCGATGACGCGGGCCACGTTGAAGGCCGATGAATTGAGCGCAATGGCGTTCATGAGGTCGTCCTTGCCGACCACGTCGAACACGAACGCCTGGCGGGTGGGAACCTCGAAGGCGGAGAGAAAGCCGAAGAACACCGCCAGCACCATGACCCAGTGCACCGTGACGGTATTGGTCGCGGTGAGGACGCCGAGCGCCAGCGCCTCGGTGGCCATCAGCGCCTGGAGCAGCATGATGGTGCGGCGCTTGTTGACCCGGTCGGCCACCACGCCGCCGATGAGGGTAAAGAGCAGCACCGGCAGCGAGCCGAGGGTGAACACCAGCCCCAGCGCGAAGGGCGAATCGCTCAGCGTGACCACCAGCCAGCCGGTGCCTACCTGCTCGATCCAGGTGCCGCACTGCGAGAGAAATTGTCCTGAGAGAAAGAGCCGGAAGTCGCGATGGCGGAGCGAGGCAAATGCGGGAACGCGGGCCAGGGCGCGGAACGGGCGGGGCATGGTTGAAAATAGACGGCTGGACGGCTGGACGGCTGGACGGCTGGACGGCTGGACGGCTGGACGGCTGGAACTCGATGGTGAGAACTAGCCGTCCAACCGTCCAGCCGTCTAGCCGACTCTCCTCACCTTCCCCTTCATGAAATCCATCAGCACATGCTGGCCCAGGGACATCGTCGAGGTGAAGTAGGCCTTGCCCCGGCAGATGGCGGTCATGCGGGAGACGAACTCCACCAGTGCGCGGTCGCGCGCCAGCATGAAGGTGTTGATCATGATGCCGGCGCGGCGGCATTCGCCGATCTCGCGATACGTAGCGCGAAGGATTTCGGGATCCAGTCCCATGGAGTTCACGTACACCCGGCCACCCGGCAGGGTCATGGCGCTGGGCTTCCCATCGGTGATCATCACGATCTGCCGCATGTCCTTCTTCTGGTTGAGCAGGATGC
>CBINCZ010000019.1:0-14092 GCA_966249295.1 uncultured Gemmatimonadales bacterium | reverse complement strand
TGACGGCTCGCTCCGGGTCCGGCAGCGCCCGTCGCGCGCCAATGCACTCGGCGTGGTCAAGTTCCTTTTTCCCAACACGGCCAGTGTCTACGCGCACGACACGCCCGACCGGGCCCTCTTTCAGCGCGCCCGGCGCGATTTCAGCCATGGATGCATCCGGGTGGAGGAAGCCGGCTCGCTCGCCGAGTGGGTCATGGCACGGGAGCCGGGCTGGACCGCGGAACGGGTGCAGGCAGCGCTCCGGGGTCCCACGACGCGCCGGGTTACGCTGAGCCAGCCGATCCCCGTCTTCATCGTCTACACTACCGCCGTGGTCCGGCCGGACGGAACGGTGCGCTACTTCGATGATCTGTACCGCCTGGACGGGCCGCTCGCCGCCGCGCTTCGGCGGTGAGCCGGCCACTTCCCTCCATCTCCCTACCGTTCCATACTTACCGCTCCACCTCGCCACCACCTCGACGGGAGACCAGTCGTCATGGTCCTCAGTGATTTCGTCCGCGAATCCGACATCCACCTGAACCTCAACGCCGCGAGCAAGGATGAGGTGCTGGCGACGCTGGTGGGCAGCCTGAAACTCGCGCCGCCGGATGAGTCCTTCGTGCTCCGGGTGCTGCAGCGGCGAGAGCACCTGGGTTCCACCGGCATCGGCCGGGGCGTGGCCATTCCCCACTGCCGCACGGGAGTGGTGGACCAGCTGCGCATCGTCTTCGGCCGGCAGCCCGCCGGCGTGGATTTCGACGCGGTGGACAACCAGCCGGTGTTCAACATTTTCCTGCTGGTGGCGCCGCCTATCGAGATTTCCAACGACTATCTCCCCGTCCTCGGCCGGATCGCCCAGCTGGTGAAGGAGCCGGACGTCCCCCTTCGACTGAGTGAAGTCACCTCGCCGGCAGAGTTCATGCAGCTGCTGGCGGAGAAGGGAGTGTAGGAAGGCGGGAAGATGGGAAGACGGGACGTTCTGGAGGTGCTTCCCGCCGTCCCATCTTCCCGCCTTCCCATCTTCCCGTCTTCCCGCCTATTCGTATCCCCCCACCACCTTGATCACCTCGCCGGTGATGTAGCTGGAGCAGGAGGGCGCTGCGAGGAAGACGTAGGCCGGCGCCAGTTCCTCCGGCTGTGCCGGACGGCCCATCGGCGCCGACTTCCCGAACTCCGCCACCTTTTCTGGTGGCGCGTCGGACGGATTCAGCGGGGTCCACACGGGGCCCGGCGCCACCGCGTTCACCCGGATACCCTGCTTCAACAGCATCTCCGACAGCGAGCGGGTGAACGTGTGGATGGCTCCCTTGGTGGCGGAGTAGTCCAGCAGGCCGGGGCTGCCGTCAAACGCCGTGACTGACCCGGTGTTGATGATGGCACCGCCGTCACCCAGGTGCGGCACCGCCGCCTTGGCCATGTAGAAGTAGCCGTAGATGTTGGTCCGGAAGGTGTGGTCCCACTGTTCCTCGGTCAGGTCTTCGAACGACGTCACATGCTGCTGGAAGGCGGCGTTGTTGACCAGGATGTCCACCTGGCCGAACTGCTCCAGCGTCTGCCCGACCGCCGAGCGGCAGAACGCCGCATCGGCCACGTCACCGGAAATCAGCAGCGCTTCTCGTCCCTCGTGCTCGACGGCCGCCTTCGTCTCCGCGGCATCACCGTGCTCGGTGAGGTACACGATGGCCACATCGGCGCCCTCACGCGCAAACAGCACGGCCACGGCCCGGCCGATGCCCGAGTCGCCGCCGGTGATGATGGCGACCTTGCCTTCCAGCTTTCCCGATCCGCGATAGGCCGGCGCCGAGTATCTCGGCCGCGGCTTGAGCTGGGATTCGTGACCCGGCTTGTCCTGGTGCTGGCGCGGCTGCGGTGGCGCGGGCTGGCTTCGCGGCGCCGTCTGCGCCGCGCGCTTCGACTCCTTCTCCTTTGAACCCGAGCCACCCTTCGACTTCTTTTCGCGCACTTTATCCTGAATCGCGCGCCCCCGTCTGGCGGCGCGCTCGGCTTTCTTCACGGCCATGACTCCTCCGTTGAACTGGGCGCCTGCTCTGGCGCCTGCGACATGATGCACCCGGACCAGCCGCGAGGTAGTGATGGGGGACACGCCGGAGGAGCGTGCTTGCGTGATCGGCGAAACGATGCGAGGCTGAAAGATGTAAGCATTACGGCGGGCCCGGCCGCGGCCCGCTCTGGAGGCCACCATGAGCACCGTTGCACCGCAGTCCTTCCGTCCTGAGGCTCAGCCCACCGCCCCGAGCGAGAGTCCAGCAACACCACGGCCTGCCGATGGCCTGGTCACTCGGAACCGGCTTGCTTTGGCTCACCTGTTCGGCCCGGTCGAGGCCCGCACCTTTGCCGTTCGCTTCTGGGACAGCGGCATCACCGATAAGCCCTCCCGCCGATCCCCGGAGTTCGTCCTTGTGCTGTCGCGCGCCGCTTCGCTTCGGGCCATGCTGGTGCCGCCGTCCCAGCTTCGCCTGGGCGAGGCCTATGTGAGCGGCGAGTTCGAGGTCGAGGGAGATCTCGAGGCCGCTACCCGACTGGGCGAGCTTCTGCGCGACCGGTTCGGGTCGCCTCGTTTTGCCGCTCGCGCCATGCGCCTGCTGCTGCGGTTGCCGAGTCCCGGGCGACGATTACGCGTTCGGGGACGTGGCGACAGCCGCTCCGGGCAGCGCCACAGCATGGCACGCGACGCCCGCGCAATCCAGTCACACTATGACGTGGGCAATGACTTCTACGCGCTCTGGCTCGATCCCGCGATGGTCTATTCCTGTGCCTACTTCCGCACCGGCACCGAATCGCTCGCCCAGGCGCAGCGGGCCAAGCTCGATCATATCTGCCGGAAGCTCCGGCTCGAACGGGGAGAGCGCCTGCTCGACATCGGGTGCGGCTGGGGTGGGCTCATCATGCACGCCGCGCGTGAATACGGCGTGCACGCCTTGGGGATCACGCTGAGTCCGTCCCAGGCGGGGTGGGCCAAGGCACACATCCACGCTGCGGGGCTGGATGACCGCTGTGTCGTTGAGGTGCGGGACTACCGGTCCCTCGGCGGGCTGGAACCGTTCGACAAGATCGTCAGCGTCGGCATGTGCGAGCACGTGGGTCATGCACGCCTGCCCGGCTACTTCGCGGCGGCGTGGGATGCCCTGCGCCCCGGCGGGCTCTTCCTCAATCACTGCATTGTGAGCGGACAGGACCCGACGGGGGGCCGGCGGCGAAGCGTGCGGAAGATCCTCTGGCGTGAGGGACGCTTCACCGATCGGCATGTCTTTCCTGACGGGCAGCTGCCGGTGCTCGGCCCGATGCTCGAGGTCGCTGAAGCGCAGGGATTCGAGACTCGCGATGTGGAATCATTGCGCGAGCACTACGCCCAGACGCTGCGTCACTGGGTCAGCCGGCTCGAGGAAGCTCGAGAAGAAGCCATCGGCCTCACCAATCCCGAGACCTATCGCACCTGGCGGATCTACATGGCCAATTCGGCCCGCCAGTTCGCGGCCGGCCGCATGGGCCTGGCGCAGGCGCTGCTGGCCCGGCCCGACCCACAGGGCGGCGTGGAGGTGCCGAGGACGAGGGAAGACATTTATAGGTCGTAAGTCGTAAGTCGTAGGTCGTGCGACTTACGACATACGACCTACGACTACCCCACGCTCCAGCGTCTGCTTTACCGGGCACCGGTCGGCGATCTCCAGCAGCCGCTCGCGCTGGGCATCGGTCAGCTGACCGGACAGATCCAGCTGCCGCTCCACCGTGGTGATGCCAACGTCATTTTCCTCGCACTGCACGCAGTCGGCCTCGTGCGACTGGGTCGTCCGAAGGCGGACCTCGACCCCTTCCAGGGGCCATCCCTTTCGATCCGCGTACATCCGAAGCGTCATTACCATGCAGCTGCCGAGGGCCGCCAGCAGAAGTTCGTAGGGCGTCGGGCCCCGGTCGGTGCCGCCAAGCGCCGAGGGCTCGTCGGCCACCAGGCCGTGGGAACGCGCCTCGATTTCGGTGCGAAAGCCGTTGAGTCCGATGCGTGCGGTGACCCAGCGACCGCCGTCTTCGTCGTGGACGCCGCTGCCAGCGGCAGCCTTGGGCGCCGTCATGACGCAATCCATGCGGCGGCGGCCTCAACCGCGGTCCGCGCGAGGGTGTGCCCGCCCTGCTCCCAGTACAGCGTGACTCGTGCCCCTGCCTGCTCCAACACGTCGCTGAGCCGGCTCACCTGCTCCGTCGGCACGATCGGATCACTACGCCCGGCGGCAATGAACACAGCGGTTCCCTCGAGTACCGGGAGGCGTTCGGGCTCGAACGGCATCATGGGGCTGAAAAGGATGGCGCGGCGCAGCACGTTGGCTTCGCGCAGGAGCAGGCTGGCGGCAATGTTGGCGCCATTCGAAAAGCCCACCGCGATGATGCGATCGCGATCCAGGTGGTACACCCGGCTCGCCGATTCGATGAACTCGGCCAGCTCAGCCGTGCGACGGGTGAGGTCTTCCTGGTCAAACACGCCCTCGGCGATGCGACGGAAGAAACGCGCGGCGCCCTGCTCCGACACGTTGCCGCGCACACCAAGCAGGCCGGCGCCAGGCAACAGCGCCCGCCCCAAGGGCATAAGATCGTTCTCGTCGCCACCGGTGCCGTGCAGCAGGAGCAGTGTCGTGCTGCCGGCGAGCGCGGTGTCGGCCGTGGGCGGCACATACCGATGGACGTATCCGAGTGCGTCGCCGCTCACGTCTTCCGGGCCGCCGATCTGCTCGAACACGGATGTGCCTCGCGGGGTTGAGGGAAGATGGACAGGTGGCAGGTTTGCCTCGATCGTGGCCCGCTCCGGCTCGAGCCTTCCGGGCAGCATGAGCTGGCTTCCGACCTGTTCTGCGGGTTCATCCACCGTGAAGCCGGGCCCGAGCGTGGCGAGTTCGAAGAGCACGCCGCCCGGCTCGCGGAAGTAAACTGACCGGAAGTACTTCCGGTCGAGTACATCGGTGGGATGCAGGCCACCGGACAGTACCTCATTACGAAGCGCTGCCTGCTCACCGTCATCAGCGACGCCGAACGCGACATGGTGCACCGTACCCGCGCCGCCCCTGGCCTCGCCGAATCCACCGATGCTGCGCAGGTTGAGCAACTGCCCGGGCAACCCATCTCCCACAGCGTAGCGCCTGGTACTGGCATCCTCGGCCAGCTCGCGGAAGCCGAGCACGCCGGTCACCACCCGCTCGGTGGCTTCGCCCTCATTGACCCAGAGCGTGACCGAATGCAGGCCTCGAATGGACTGTTCTTCCGGAATGCCGGGGGCGCCGTCCCATGGCGCGGCATCGGCTGCAGCCGGATGACCCACCAGTTCGAGCATGAGCCCGTCCGGATCGGCAAACGACAGCACCTTCTCCACGCCGCCATCCATCTGGCGTTTCGAGGGGCCCTCATAGCGGATGCCATGACGCAGGAGGCGCTCGATCCAGAACCCGAGTGCCGACGGCAAGACACTGAGGGAGGTGACGGCGACCTGGCCCGACCCATGGCGCCCACGGTGCGCGCCAGGCCAGGGGAAGAACGTGATGAGCGAGCCCGGCCGGCCCAGCGTATCGCCGAAGTAGAAGTGGTAGGTTTGTGGGTCGTCGAAGTTGACCGTACGCTTGACCAGCCGCAGGCCGAGCACACCGATGTAGAAGTCGAGCGTGCGCTGTGGATCACTGGCGATGGCCGACACGTGGTGCAGGCCCGAGACGGGCGTCACGTGCGGCTCCGGCTCCGTCCTGCCGCCGCGCGGAGTCCCTGCTCGAAGATGTCTGGATCTTCCCAGTCGCCATCGAAGCGCTCGCCGTTCACAAAGAACGTGGGCGTGCCGTTGACGCCGCTGCGCACCCCGTCCATGAAGTCCTCGCGGACCTTCGCCTCGTACGTCCCGGCTTCCAGGTCTTCCGCAACGGCATCCGGGTCGAGCCCGATGGCCGCTGCGTAGTCCAGCAGATCGTCGTCGTCGAGCGCATCCTGGTGCTCGAACAGCTGGTCATGCATGGCCCAGAACTTCCCTTGCCGGGCGGCAGACTCCGCCGCTTCCGCGGCGTGCTCAGCGTGCGGATGCGACTCGCGCACCGGGAAATTGCGAAAGACCAGCCGCAAGTCCGCGCCCATTTTTTCCTGCAGTTGCTGCAGGATGGGGTGGGCCCGGCCGCAGTGGGGACACTCGAAGTCGCCATACTCAACCAGCGTGATAGCTGCGTCGGCCTCGCCGGCCGCGTGATCGGCGTCATTCACCGGGGTCACCAGGCGCGGGCTCATGCGTGCTTCGCTTCGAGCGAATCCAGCGCCTCCAGGATGCCGTCAGCCCCGGGATTCTCCCCGATGGGAGAGAGATAACTCCAGCGGACGACGCCGTCTCCGTCTATCACAAACAGTGCGCGTTCGCACACCCCTTCGTCGTCACGATAGGCGCCGTAGCGGCGTGCCACTCCGCCCTTCGGCTCGAAGTCGCTGAGCAGGGGGAAGTGGATGTTGCGCTCCTTGGCAAACGCAGCGTGACACCAGACCCCATCCACCGAGATGCCCAGGATGCGGGCATCGCGGTCCTTGAACTCGGAGATGAGTTCGTTGTACAGCGACAGCTGGTCGCCGCAGACGGGACTGAAGTCCGCGGGGTAGAAGGAGAGAATGACAGTCTTGCCCTTGTACTCCGAAAGCGAGAGCGACTGATCGGGCGTGCAGTTCAGCGTGAAGTCCGGCGCTTCAGTACCGGGCTGGAGAACCTTCGAGGAGGTGGATGCGGCAGAGTCTGGCATATGATCTCCTGAACGAGTCGCGCAGCACGCGCGACCGTTCGTCATCGTCAAGGTTGATAGCAGTGTGCTGGACGCAACCTCCCGCGCCCACCGCCATGGCTGGCATAGTGGTCGGGGCGCAGGTGGGGCGCAAGGTGGGCGGCCGGCTATTGGCTCTTGGCTGCTGGCTGTTAGCTGCGCGCTGCTGGCTGTGAGGGCGCCTCCCGCCACTACGCTCCTAGCTCTTAGCCCTCAGCTCTTAGCTCTTAGCCCTCAGCTCTCAATCAATCGGCTTCAGATTCCCAACAATCTCTTCCCGGCGCGACTCGAGGAACGGTGCCAGGACGATGCGCTCTCCCAGCGTCTCCATGTCCTCATCCACGCCAAAGCCCGGGCCCTCGGTTGCGATCTCGAACAGGATGCCGTTGGGCTCGCGGAAGTAGAGGCTCCGGAACCAGTAACGGTCGATCTTGCCGCTGTTGGGAATGCCCAGCGTATCCAGCCGCTCGGCCCAGGCGTCGTAGTCCTCGTCCCGTGATCGGAAGGCGACGTGATGCACGCCACCCGCGCCCTGCCGGGCAAATGGCAGGTCAGGCTGCTCGGCGACATGCCCTTCTGCGCCGGCACCGCCCGGGCCCATCTCGTACACATGCACGGTGTGCTTGGCGTGCTCCGGATGGGGATACTGCCGCACCCGTCGCATCCCGAGCACGCGCTGCAGCAGGGCGTCGGTGGGTGCAAGCGTGGGCACGCTCAACTGAATGGGGCCAAGTCCGCGGATCTGGCGTTCAGCCGGAACAGGACTCCGCTCCCAGGGGAAGGCGTCGCCCTGGCCGCCGTCATCGATGAGCGCCAGGCGCTGGCCCTCGGGATCCTCGAAATCGAGCGTGAGCCGTCCATCGCGCTCGGTGACCGCGTTCGGCTTCAGGCCTAGCGCCTTCAGGTGCTCGGCCCACCAGTCCATGGACTCGTGGCCCGCCACACGCAGTCCGGTGCGGCTGATGGCGCGGGATCCCCGCCGCTCGGCGGCCATGGCCCAGTCGAAGAAAGTGAGATCGGTGCCGGGCGTCCCCTTGGCATCGGCATAGAACAGATGCCATGCGCCGACGTCATCCTGATTCACGCTGCGCTTGACCAGCCGCATGCCGAGGGTGCGGGTGTAGAAGTGATGGTTGTTGCGGATCTGCGCCGAGATGGCGGTCACGTGATGCAGACCGCGGAGTTCGAGGGACATGGTGCCTTCAGGTTGAGTTATCTTAGTGCTAAGATAAGTCCGGACGAGGCTGGATGCAAGCGGGTCGCTGACGCTGAGCGCTGAGCGCTGAGCGCTGAGCGCTGAGCGTTCAAGCGAGCGGATCATCGCGCCAGAGGGCGCGTCAGTGAGCGGCAGCCCAGATTACCGGCTTGTTTGCCTGAGCGAACGTCGGCGCCCGAAGGCGTGGCGGTCGCGAGCGCGATCATCACGCCAATCCACCCCGAGCGCTGAGCGCCCCGCGCTTCACTCGTCCCCCAGGAGGACATTTCCCGTCCCCAGAACAGACACTTTTTCTCGCGTTTTCGCACCCTCCGAACGTTTCCCGAAGCAACTTGCTAACCGCCTGCCGCTACATCACTTACAGGCACGAAAAAAGACGGCGGCGTGGTTGATTTCACGCCGCCGTCGGCCTTAAATTTGCTCGTGTAGAATGGGCCTGAGAGGAGTTGAACCTCTGACCTCACGCTTATCAGGCGTGCGCTCTAACCAACTGAGCTACAGGCCCCAACCGTCCCGCATGTCCCACCCTTCAACCAGACCCGGCCGGGCGGGCCGGGAATATAAACACCGGAGTCGGCGAGTTGGTAGCGCCGAATTTCGGACGCAGTCGCATCCGACTTTCGCAGGAGCAGCAATGTCAGCACTCATGCAATTCAAGCGGGCCGTCCGCACCGAGGCCAAGCTCAAGATCCTGATTACCGGCGCCTCCGGCTCCGGCAAGACCCTCGGCGCCCTGCGCCTGGCCGAGAGCCTCGCGCCCGGCCGCATCGCCGTCATCGACTCCGAGAACAGCCGCTCGAGCTACTACGCCGACGGCGTCGAATTCGACGTCCTCACGCTGGCCGACCACCACCCGGACGCCTACATCGCCGCCATGGAAGTGGCGGTCGAGGCGGGCTACGAAGTGGTCATCGTGGACAGTCTCTCCCATGCCTGGCAGGACGTACTGGACCGGAAGACGGCCTACGACCGTGCCAACCCGCGCTCCAACACCTACACCAACTGGAAGCTCTTCAGCGCGGAATGGGACAGCCTGGTGCGCGCCATTCTTGACGTCCCGGTGCACGTGATCGCCACGGCGCGCAGCAAGCAGGCGTACGAGCAGGCTGAGGTGGACGGCAAGAAGAAGGTCCTCAAGCTCGGGCTCCAGCCGGTCATTCGTGACGGCACCGAGTACGAGTTTGCCCTGCACTTCGACCTCAACGAGGCCCACAAGGCCGACGTCAAGAAGGACAACACTCGCAAGTTCAGCGATCCCAGCCAGCTCTGGGATCTCTGCGACGGCAGCATCGCGCGGGAGCTGCGGGAGTGGCTGGCCGGCGCCCAGCCGGTGGCCCGGCCCAGCATTGACACCGTGCGCGCCATCGACGACGCCATCGCGGCGCTGCCCGAAAAGCGCCGGCTGGAAGCCCGCCGTCGCTGGGCGGCCCGGCGCGACCGGGGCGTCACCGAGGAGGAAGCACGGGAGATGCTCGCCCGGCTGCAGCCGGTGGCCGAGGCGGGTGAGGAACAGGCGCTCGCGAGCTGAGCACCCGGGCTGTACAGACAAACGCCCCGTCGGGATACTGACGGGGCGTTTGGTCACGTGGTGGCGTGACTATTCTTCTTCAGGCTCGTAGGGAGGATCTTCGTCGAAGTCCTCGTCGTCCTCGTCCTCCTCGTACTCGTCATCGTCGGCGTCTTCGTCGTCCTCGTCTTCGTCCTCGTCGAAGCCGAAGCCGTCATCATCGAACTCGTCGTCATCGTCATCAAACCGACGACGCATGTCGAGCGCCTCCAGCGACGTCTCCCAGGCCAGCATGATCTCCTCCACCACTCAACGGTGTGTTGTCTTGCGTTCCGGGACGGAGCCCTAGGACGCGTGTTCAACCCGGGCGGCTGCCCGGGCGGCCTTCCGGCGATCCACCGCCGCCAGTTGCCGCTTACGCAGGCGGATCGTCTGCGGTGTCACCTCGATCAGTTCGTCTTCCTCGATGTACTCCAGGGCATACTCGAGCGTGATCTGCCTGGGCGGCTCGAGCATGACGTTCTCATCCGAGGCCGTCGTCCGCATGTTGGTGAGCTTCTTTTCCTTCGACACATTGACGTCCATGTCGCCGGGACGGGCACTCTCGCCCACCACCATGCCTTCATAGACCAGGTCGCCGGGCGAGACGAACATCTGGGCCCGTTCCTGCAGGTTGCCGAGGGCAAAGGCCACCACGGCACCCTCGCGGTCTGCCACCAGCACCCCGCGCTTCCGGCCGGCCAGCGGACCGGCCCACCCGCCATACTCCAGGAAACGGTGGTGCATGATGCCGGTGCCACGGGTGTCGGTCAGAAACTCCGACCGGTACCCAAACAGCCCGCGGGCCGGCACCCGGAACGTCATCCGGACCATCCCCTGCCCCGGGTTGCGCATCTCAGTCATCTCGGCGCGCCGGGGTCCCAGCTTCTCGAGGACGGTGCCCATGTACTCCTCGGGCACATCTACCATCAGCTCCTCGTAGGGCTCGAGCCGCTCGCCGTTCTGCCCCTCGCGGGTGATGACCCGGGGACGGGAGACCTGGAACTCGTAACCCTCGCGCCGCATCGTCTCCATCAGGATGCCGAGGTGCAGCTCGCCGCGGCCCGACACCGAGTGCGTATCCGGCGACTCCGTGGGGGTCACCTTGAGCGCGACGTTGCGCTCGAGCTCGCGGAACAGCCGCTCCCGGAGCTGGCGGCTGGTGACGTACTTGCCTTCCCGCCCGGCAAAGGGACTGTTGTTCACGATGAAGTCCACCGAGATGGTGGGCTCCTCCACCGCAATACCGGCCAGGCGCTCGGGCTGCTCCACCGAGGCGAAAGTCTTGCCGATCTCGATCCCGTCGAACCCGGCGAGCGCCACGATGTCCCCTGCACTCGCCGACTCGACTTCCACCCGGTTCAGGCCGTCGAAGGTGTAGAGCTTGGTGACACGATTGCGCTCCATCGCCTCGTCGGTGACGAGCCCCGGCTCACCCAGCGGCAGCAGCGCCACCTGGTCGCCCACCGCAATCCGGCCCCGCTCGATCCGGCCGATCGCGATCCGGCCCAGGAAGCTGGAGTGGTCGAGCGTGGACACCAGCATCTGGAACGGGCCCTCGGGATCACCCGAGGGCGCCGGGACGTGGCGCAGGATGGTGTCAAAGAGCGGCACCAGATCAGAACCGGGCTGGTCCAGCTCCAGCGTCGCAGTGCCGGCGCGGCTCGACGTATACAGGAACGGCGCGTCGAGCTGCTCGTGCGTGGCATCGAGATCGATGAACAACCCCAGCACTTCGTCGTGCACCCGGAGCGGCTCGGCGTCGGCCCGGTCAATCTTGTTGATGGCGACGATGGGATGGAGCCCCAGCGACAGCGCTTTCCGGGTCACGAACCGGGTCTGCGGCATGGGACCCTCCGCCGCATCCACCAGGATCAGGACGCCATCCACCATGCGCAGGATGCGCTCGACTTCGCCGCCGAAATCGGCATGGCCCGGCGTATCCACGATGTTGATCTTGACCCCGCCCCAATGCACCGCGGTGTTCTTGGAGAGGATCGTGATCCCCCGCTCGCGCTCGAGCGGGTTGGAATCCATGACGCGCTCGGCGACCTGCTGGTTGGCGCGAAAGGCGCCCGCCTGCCGGAGCATCTGGTCCACCAGCGTTGTCTTGCCGTGGTCCACGTGCGCGATGATGGCCAGATTGCGAATCGAGTTTGACACTGCGCTCCATCCCTGCGTGACAGCCTGCCCCGTCTCAACCGGGGCCTGAGCGGCGCATATATAGACAGGATGGGCGGGATGGGCAAGAGCGCTAAGCGCTTAGCGCCAAGCGCTTAGCGCCGCCCCTCACCCGCAATCGCCCCCTTCACACGGCGACTCGACCTCCAGCTGCACCGTCACGTGCCCGATGCCGAGGTCGGCCATGTGGTTGCGGATGTGGCCCAGGACGTCGGGGTGGGCATCGAGATCGGGGACGACGACGTGGCCGCTCATGGCGAGGAGCCCGCTGCGCACCGTCCAGACGTGGAGGTCATGCACGTCGGCGACCCCGGCCACGGCGCGCATCCGGCGCTCCACTTCGCGCATGGAGATCCCGGGGGGAACCGCCTCGAGGAGCACGTCCACGCTCTCGCGCAGCAGTCGCCAGGCGCTCACCACGAGGAGCAGGGCCACCAGGATGGAAAGGATAGGGTCAGCGGGCGTCCAGCCGGTGAGCAGGATGATCACGCCGGCCAGTACCGCAGCGGCGCTGCCAAGCAGGTCACCAAGGACATGGAGATAGGCGCCGCGGGCGTTGAGGTTGTGCGAGTGGGAGCCGTGCAGTACCCGGAGCGAGACCGCATTCACGACGAGACCTGCCAGCGCCACGGCGAGGAGCAGGCCGCCCAGGACAGGCCGTGGCTCCCGCAGCCGGTGCACTGCCTCGAACACCACCCAGCCCGCAATCGCGAAAAGCGCCAGGGCATTGACCGCGGCGGCCAGGATTTCCCAGCGGCGGTAGCCGTAGGTCTTGCGGTCGTCGGCCGGCCGGGCGCCGATCACGGCAGTCAGCAGCGAGAGGCCGAGTGCGGCCACATCGGTAAGCATGTGACCGGCGTCGGCCAGCAGCGCCAGGGAGCCGGCCAGCCAGCCACCCAGCGCCTCGACCACCATGAAGGTCGCGGTGAGCAGCAGCACCCAGCGCAGTCGCCGGAGCGGTGTGCCCTCGTCGTGCCCGCCATGCTGGTGCGCCTCCATGGACCATCCTTTCTCGCACGAAGCCCCGTCGCCCGTTACACTTGAAACCCATGGAAACCGACGGCGGCTCCCGAATAGCCCTGGGCCTTGTGCTGGTGGTGGTGCTGGTGCTGGCCAACGCCTTCTTCGTGGCAGCCGAATTTGCCCTGGTGGGCGCCCGGCGCACCCGCCTGGACGAACTGGCCAATGCCGGTGACCGCAAAGCTAGGCTCGCCCGGCAGGCCATTCAATCACTTGACCGCTACATCTCCGCCACCCAGCTGGGCATCACCCTGGCCTCCCTGGGCCTGGGCTGGATGGGGGAACCCGCCCTGGCCACCCTGATCGGCCGGGTCCTGAGCTGGCTCCCGGATACGGTGGCCGCGATCGCGTCGCACAGCGTCGCCTCCATCATCGCCTTCATCATCATCACCGTCCTTCACATCATCCTGGGCGAGCTCGTCCCCAAGGCGGTGGCACTGCTCTTCCCCGAGACTATCAGCCGCTGGGTATCCATGCCGCTGATCGGCTTCAGCTGGGTCATGGCCGTGCCGATCGCCATCCTGAACGGCACCGCCAACCTGCTGCTGCGCCTGGTGGGCGTGTCGGCGCCCGGGGAGCACGAACGACTGCACTCACCCGAGGAGCTGCGCCTGCTGGTGGAGCAGAGCGAGGAGGGCGGCAGCCTGCTGCAGCAGGACGCGCGGCTGCTTGAAGGCGTGTTCGAGTTCAGTGAAAAATCGGCGCAGGAAGTCATGACCCCGCGCACACGCATCGCGGCGCTGGAACAGGAACTCACCATCGAGGAGGCGGCGGACCAGGTGGCGCACCATGGGCGCTCCCGTTACCCGGTGTACGGCGAGTCACTCGACGAGATCGTGGGTATCGTCCATGCCAAGGACATCCTCGCGGCATTGCGGCGCGACCCGCGGGCCAGCGTGCGGTCGGTCATGCGCGAAGCGCTGTTCGTCCCCGGCACCCGCGAGGTGGAGGACGTGCTGGCCGACATGAAGCGGCTTAAGAGCCACATGGCGGTGGTGCTGGACGAGTACGGTGGGACGGCCGGTCTCGTCACGATGGAAGACCTGCTCGAGGAGATCGTGGGCGACATCTTCGACGAGCATGACACCCCCGAGGTCCGGCTGCAGGAACAGGGCGTTGCACTGATCGACGGCGCCACCCCGGTGGGCGACTTCAACGCCGAGCACGGGACCTCGCTCGACGACGACGACTACACCACGATCGGGGGCTGGGTCTTTGGTGCGCTGGGCCGCCTGCCCCGCCCCGGCGACCGGGTGACCGCGGGCGAACGGGTGCTGGAGGTGGCGGAGATGGATGGACGACGGGTGAAGAGCGTAAGGTTGGTGAAGTAGGGGCCCGGCGTGCCGGGCCCGGCGTGCCCGGCCCCGCAAG
>CBINCZ010000018.1:0-14687 GCA_966249295.1 uncultured Gemmatimonadales bacterium | reverse complement strand
CCAGAATGCAGTCACGCAAGGTCGACCGTTCCCGATCAATCTGCGTAATCTGTGGAATCTGCGGATTCACCTCCATCACTTGCGGCTTCACCCGGGTAATCTGTGAAATCTGCGGACCCCTCTACGGCACCCGCGCCATCGGCGGCGCTGCCACTGGGTGATCGAGTGTCGCTGCATACCCTGCTTGTGTCCGTTGCCGCATCACGCCGGGCGGCTCGCCGGGCCACATGGTGACCAGTCCACCGATGACGAGCAGCACGCCACCATACCAGACCCACCAGACAAGCGGATTGATCGTGAACCGGTAGACCGCTTCTTCCGTTCCGTCCACCGCGCCCGCAAAGACGATATAGAGGTCTTCACGCAGGTCGCTGCGGATGGCCACTTCCGTGCTGGGTTCGAACGAGGCTACCTCCTGGCCGTTCTCCACCGTGAAGTGCTGCCGCTTCTCGGATGTCATGATGCCGAGATCCTTGCCATCCCGGCTCACCCGAACGCTTGCCGCGGTAACGAAGCGATTGAGCGCCTTGTACTGCGATACGCCCACGTGGGTCAGCGTGTAGGTGTAGCCGTAGGGGCTCGTGACCTGGACACTCTCGCCCGGCTTGAGGGTCGCTTCCCGCTCGGTCTTGAACGCCATCCCGGTGAACGCCACGAAGTACACCACGATGGCTGCATGCACGATGTAGCCACCGTAGCGTCGCCGGTTGCGTGCGACGAGCTGCATGAACGCGCGGGGCACGGCCTCGCCATGCATCCGCCGCCGCGCCCGGATCCCGCGCCAGAATTCCTGCGCGATCGTGCCTACCACGAACCCGGCCAGCGAGAGCGCAACCACGGGATACGGATCGCGCATGCCGGCGAGCAGAACCACCAGCGCCGTGCCGATGCCCGCGGCCAGTGGAATGGTGAACTGCCGCTTGAGGTTGGCTTTCGATGCCCGACGCCAGGCAATCAGCGGGCCGATACCGGTAAGCCCGAGCAGCAGGAGCCCCAGCGGGATGTTCACCTTGTTGAAGAAGGGCGGCCCCACCGTGATCTTGGTGCTCCGCACCAGCTCGGAGAGAATGGGAAACAGCGTGCCCCAGAGCACCGAGAAGGCGATCCCCACCAGCACCAGATTATTGAAGAGAAAGGCCGCTTCCCGGCTCAGCATGCTCTCGAGCTGGCTGTCCGGTTCGAGCGACGGCCAGCGGGTGTAGAGCAGCGTGTACGCAAAGGCACCCGCGATGACCAGGAAGCCGAGGAAGAAGTAGCCCACGCTGGACTGGGTGAAGCTGTGCACGCTCGCGATCACCCCCGACCGGGTGATGAACGTACCGAAGATGCTGAGCAGGAACGATCCCACCACGAGCCCCAGGTTCCAGCGCTTGAGCATCCCCCGCTTTTCCTGGATCATCACCGAATGCAGGAACGCCGTCATGGTGAGCCACGGCAGGAAGCTCGCGTTCTCGACCGGATCCCAGGCCCAGTAGCCGCCCCAGCCCAGCTCCACGTACGCCCACCACATCCCCAGCGTGATCCCGATGGAGAGGAAGAGCCAGGAGACCAGCGTCCACTTCCGGATCGCCACGATCCAGCCCGAGTCCAGCCGTCGTGAGAGCAGCGCTGCCACGGCAAACGCAAACGGGATGGTGATGCTGATGTAGCCGAGGTAGAGCATGGGTGGATGCATCACCATGCCCACGTTCTGGAGCTGGGGATTGAGGCCGCGTCCGTCCAGCGGCGTGAAGTCGAGGCGGGTGAACGGATTGGCCGCGAACAGCATCACGCTGACGAAGAACACCACTACCGCGTTGGTGACGCCTGCCACGTACGGCAGCAGGTGCGCGTGCCGCCGGGATGTGAGCCACTGGGCCAGCGCCGCAAAGGTGGACAGCACCACGGCCCAGAAGAGCAGCGAGCCCTTCTGCCCCGCCCAGAAGGCGGAGATCACGAAATACGTGGGGAGGTTCCGGGAAGTGTAGGCCCACACGTACTCGATATTGAAGTCGTGCGACAGCAGGCCCTTCCAGAGACAGGCCGAGGCGACGGCGAGCGCGGCAAAGACCACGAAGACCGACCGGCGGATGCTCCGCGTCAGTTCGGGCCGGCCCCGCCAGCGGCCGGAAAACGAAACGACGGCGCCCCAGATTCCAACGAGGAACGCCGTCCAGAGGGAGAACTGTCCGAGGAACGTCATGTCGCGTCAGGCCTGACGCCGTGCATCCTTGGCTGCCGCCTCATAGCGCGATCCGCACTTGGCAAGCACCTCGGTGGCGCGAATGACCCCGTCCCTGCCCAGGCTGCCGTCCACGATGACCTCGATGTCATCAGCGCCGGTGAAGGTGTCAGGCACGATGCCGTGATAGTTGACCCGGTACTCCTGGTGGCCATCCGAGATGCGGAAATCGATTTCCTGCGCGCCCACGTCGCGAGTGACCGAGCCCGGCACCACCTTGGCGCCGCCCACCCGGACACACAGCCCATAGAAGGACGAGTCACTCGCCGCCTTCTGGGCCAACTCCGTCGGGGTGAGGTAGTAGGTGCCCGTCTCGCGCACCCCCTCGACGATGAGCCAGCTCACCGCCGCGACAATGACCGCAGCGCCGATGAGAAATTTGGTTCCGGCTTTCATGGGGGGAAGTATAGCTCCGGTGACAGGGAAGTGTCATGGGGCGTCGAGCGTCAAGCGTCGGGCGTCGAGCGCTCGACGCTTGACGCTTAGCGCTCGGCGCTCGAGTCCCAGCTCTCCAGGATCGTCCGATGATCCGCGTACTCCGGCCGCCCTGCCGCCATCTCAGCCTCGTAGTGCGTCCGGAAGTCGCGCTGGGCTGCCGCCAGGCCCGCACTGTCATGCTCCCAGCGGGCCACCGTCCCACGGATCACGTACCCGAAGAGGTGCCCCGGCACCGTCGCAAGGATCGAGTCGGCCAGGAGCGCCGCCCCGCTCACGTCGCCCTGATGCATTTCCAGCATGGCGGCGTGGTAGCGCGCGTCGCTGTCCACGGTGTCGAGCTGGCTGTAGGCCAGCAGGGCCATGGGAGCGAAGGTGCCGAACGTCGAGCCATCTCCCGACTCGACTGCCTGCATGCTCCGATTGTACAAACGATCAAATCGCTCGCGGGGTGACATGCCGCTGATGTCGGGCGGCAACGCCGGGGCTCCGCCGGCCTCGGCAAATGGCGCGACGGCCGATGGCGGCCTGCGGTAATCCCACGCCAGCGTCACCAGCAACGCCACGACGCCCACGGTCGCCACGATCAGCGGCAGCCGACCGCCCGCACCAGCCGCCCTCTCCCGCCCGATCGCCGACCCGCAGCCCGGACAGTAGCGCGCACCGGCAGGGACGCTGCTGTTACACCGGGCGCAACGTGTGGCGGTCATCGTTCCTCCTGGGTGGGCGACGTGAACCGGCGCCTTGAGAATCGCATCCCGGATTCAGCTTTTCGTGAAGATTGTGTGAAGATCGGATCAGGGTCGCCCGGACCTCTTGTGCGTTCCGCAAAATTACGTAGATCTTTGTGCCAAAGCTTACCCCTGAGGCCGGCAATGCCGTTGACTCGTGGATTTCACCCCGGTGTCCTCGTTGTCGTCCTCCTCGTCCTTGCCGTCCTGGTCGGATGCAGTTCCGACAAGATCGTCTTCCGTGACCGACCGCCATTCAATCCGCCGCCCGACAGCGTCAACGGATTTCTTGGCCTGTTCGATGTGGCATCCAACCAGACCACCTGCGGCAATTGTCACGTGGGCCACCAGCGCGACTGGAAGACGTCGGCCCACAGTGGCGCCTTCGAGACGCTGGTAAGCTCGGGGCACGCCCAGCCCAGCTGTTACGGCTGCCATACGGTGTCCGAGCGTGGCAACGGGTTCGGCGCGCCGGCCGGCTGGAACGTGGTGCAGGATTCCGCCTATCACAACGTGCAGTGTGAGAGCTGCCACGGGCCCGGCCTGGACCACGTGACCGAGCCGGATCGGCCCGGCAACGTGCCGTTGGCCCACGCCACGCTGGACGACACGGCCGCGAGCTGCGCGTCGTGTCACTCCGGCGTGCACCAGCCGTTCGCGGAGGAATGGAGCCAGTCAGCCCACGCACAGATCATCGAGGAACCGGCGTCGCAGACTGGCTGTGCCAGTTGCCACAACGGCCGCCAGACGCTGGTCGCGTGGAATGCCGACGCCGAATATGCCGAGCGCGGCGACGCGGAGCCGATGGCGACCACCTGCGTGGTCTGCCACGACCCCCATGGCTCGCCCAACGAGGGCCAGCTGCGCTTCTCCATCTCTTCGCCTGATCCGGAACAGAACCTGTGCATGCGGTGCCACATCCGGCGCACCGAGCCCGCAGGTGGCAGCGCGTATGGTGCGCGGCCGCACGCGCCGCAGGGCGCGGTCCTCCTGGGCACCGCCGGCTATAGGCCGGCCGGCTTCGCCTACGATACCTCCCGCATCTTCACCTCGCACGCATCGGAGCGGAATCCGCGACTGTGCGCCGGGTGTCACGTGAACACCTACGACGTGACCGACGAGGCCACAGGCACTTTCGTCCTGCACAGCACCGGCCACCTCTTCCGCCCGATTCCCTGCCTGGATGGCCAGGGCCGGCCGGAGGCCGACAACAGCTGCGGCTACACCACTGCGGCGCGGAGCTTTGCCGCCTGCTCCAACTCCGGCTGCCATGCCTCGGGTGACGCTGCCGCATCAGCCCTGATCAACCTGCGCGACCGGCTGAAGACGCTGGCCGACGTGCTGTGGCAGGACGTGAACGGCAACGAGACGATCGACGCCGGCGTGGATCTTGGCTACCTGCCCACCGTGAAGCAGAACCTGCCGGACGAGTTCAAGGCCGACACGGTCATCTCGGCCGCCGAGGGCGGTGAATTCAATGCCCGCCTGGTCGGCGAAGGGCTGTACGCCAATGGCGACAAGTCGCTGGGCGTCCACAATCCATTCCTGGCAGAGGCGCTGCTGCGGGCCAGTATCCAGGAGATGCAGGCGAAGTATTCGCTGCCGCCGCCACCGGCCGCGGCACGCCGAATCCTCGACTCCCCGGTGCCGGGCGCCGGTCCCCAGCTCGGCCGCGCGACGAAGGTCGTCTCGCTCCGCTGACACTGGCACCAGTGCCGGAAATGATGCTCGCCCCACTTGTCCCCGGAGCCCTGGCGTTCGTCCAGGACTCCGGACCGGTGGGCCTGCGCCAGCAGGCAGCCATCGACTCCACCAATCCCTCGCCGCACATCTCCGATCCCGTTATCGCGGTGGTGCAGTGGATTTTCCAGCGTCCGCCCTGGCTCATGTGGGGCGGCGCCGCCCTGGCTGCCGTCGTGGCCATCGTGCTCATACGCCTGCTCTGGCGCCGCCGCCACGGCGTCGCAACATGGATTCGCACCCGCGCCGTCGGCGTGCAGTTCGCACTGGTGCTCCTTGCCGTACTCGCGCTCGTGCTGGTCGCCGGCATGGGCTACCGCACCAACCAGTTTGTTCAGCACGACAACCGCTTCTGCAACGGCTGCCACATCTTCGTGGGGAGCGGCGAGGCGTGGGTCCTCCCTGATACCGGCTACTACAGCCTGGTCCACCGCGTGGAGGGAAAACACGATACGCTGAGCTGCCACGCATGCCATGCGCTCAAGGTGGGCAAGGAGGCGGTGAAGCTCGTCTTCTGGATGTCGGGGAAGCGGGAAAAGGAAATCCCGCCGCACGCCAGGGTCCCACGCGACGTCTGCGAACGCTGCCATGTGCGGGGCGATGCCAGCGAGACCTGGCAGGCGATTGCGGCCACGGCGGGGCACCGCACCCATCTTGAGTCAGACTCGCTCGCCGGTATGGTGGAATGCCTCACGTGCCATGCACAGACGGCGCACCGTTTCCAGCCCGTCAATGCCACCTGCGCCCAGCAGGGGTGCCACCTCACCGACAGCGTACGTATCCGGCTCGGCCGCATGGCCAACCAGACGTCCATGCACTGTACCGCCTGCCATCAGTTCACCCGCGAAGTGCCCGCACTTGCCACGCGGGATTCCGCGGCGTCCACGCTGGTGCCCACGATGGAGCAATGCGCCTCGTGCCACCAGATGAAGGCGCTGATTGCCGACTTCAATCCGAACCGCGATCCGCACAACGGCACCTGCGGCATGTGCCATAACCCACACCAGCAGACCCGCCCGGAAGCAGCGCTCAGGAGCTGTACGTCTGCCGGGTGCCATGCCGACTGGCGCGACGAGCCGTTCCACACGGGGCTCCGGCACCGTGCGGTGGCCCAGCAGTGCCAGACCTGTCACGTGCCCCATAGCGCCAGGGTGGACGCGAGCGATTGCGCCGGCTGCCACGAAAGCGTCCGCGAGCGCACCCGCGGCAGGCTGCGCCCGCCGCTTCCCTTCGATACCACCGCGGCACTCCAACGCGTCTCCCTCGGCGCCACGGTGCCACCCTCGGTGCGTGATTCGCCTGGCGCTGGGTTAGTCCCCCTTACCATGGCCGATACCTTCTCGCACGCCCGACACGGCCGCCTTCCCTGCCTCACCTGTCACGCTACCAGCTCCGGTCATGGCGACCTCACCTTCCAGCGGCCCCGCGGCTGCCAGATCTGCCATCACCAGGCACCGGCCACCAGCCGGTGCAGTACGTGCCATACACCCGATGAGCTGGGCACGGCCATCGCCGAGACCGTAACGGTCCGCGTGCAGCAGCGCGCTCCGAGGGCGCGAACCGTCGGGTTTGAGCATGTCGTGCACGACTCAATCAGCTGCACGACATGCCACGTTACACCTGTATCGCTCGCGCCCACCGAGGCGGTGGGCCGCTGCGAGCAGTGTCATGTCGAACATCACCGGCAGCAACGCGACTGTGCGACCTGCCACACCGGAGCCGAGATCCGGCCGGCGCATGCGCGCCCCGTGGAGGGGCATCGCAACTGCGACGACTGCCACACCACGTCCATCGTCAGCGAACTCCATCCCACCCGGGCATTATGCCTCACCTGCCACATCGAGCAGGCGCGCCACTTCGCCGATCGCGAATGCGTAACGTGCCACTTTCTCGAGAGTCCAGAGCAGTACCGTGAGCACCTGATACGGACGCCGGACTCATGAGACGGCTCATCGCAACCGTCGCCGTGGTCACCGTCGCGGGGTGGGTGCCACCACTCCACGGGCAGGGGTATAGCCTGCGGCTCGATTCGCGCATCCAGCGGGTGGACTTCCGCGGCGTCACCGAGGACAGCATCCCCGAGTCTGAAACCGTCCCCGGGCCAACGGGTGGACCGGTGACACCGGACGGCGTCGCAGTGGCGTGCGATCCCGCCGGGATCTGCCGCTTCTTCCTGCCAGGGCCGGTGCTCCGGGCCGCGCCGTTCTCGCAATCTGCCGCATTCACTGCCTGGGGATTCGGCATCACCGGGCTCAGCGTCCACGCCGATGGCCGATTCCTCACCGACCTGTCGTCAGCTGACGCGTGGCCTGGGACAGAGCCCGCGCTGCAGCTGCTGCAGGCATACGTCGAATACACCAATGCTGCGCTGACCGTCACGCTCGGGCGGCAGGCGATGTTCACGCGGCTGGGCCCCACCAGCATCGATGGAGCACGAGCCCGCGCGGGCGTGGGCGCGAGGGGATTTGACGCCGGGGTCGGGGCGGGCGGGGGTCTCGCGCGCGCCACGGCGCTTCCGATCACCAGTCCGGCGCTCAATCCGCTGGACGAGTTCCGGCCGAGCCAGCGCAGCACGGTGTTCGGGGCTGCGGCGGGCTACAGCGGACGCGACGGGCACGCTCGGCTCGAGTACCAGCGTGAACTGGATGGACGTTCCGACTATCTGGTCGCCGAGCGCGCTGCCTTCTCGGGTGATGTGCGCATCACGCGTTACCTCACGCTCTCTGGAGGCGCCGAGTACGACCTGGCGCAAGGATTCTGGGGCAGCGCCGACGTGCAGGCACGGTACGTCTCACCCATCCTCACCACCGCCGTGCAGGCGCGCCACTACCGTCCCCATTTCGACCTCTGGACCATCTGGGGGGCATTCAGTCCGGTGCCGTTCAACGCCATCTCCGCCGCGGCATGGTTCCGGCCTCGCCGCTCGATCGAGCTGCACGTGCGCGGCGAGCGCTACTGGTTTGCGCCCGCCGAGGCATCTACGCCGCTGGTCACGGTGGAGGATGATGGATGGCGCGCGAGCATCGGCATCGCGGCTGACCTGACGTCCAGGTGGCGCGCCGAGCTGGACACGCATCGCGAATTCGGGCCGGGCGCTGCCTCGCGTGGTATTGATGGAGCAGTACTGTTCCGGCCCGATGCGCGCCTGGCGTTGCGGGCAAGCGGTGCCGCACTGCAGCGGCCGCTCGAATTCCGCTACGACGATGCCAGTGTGAGCATGGTCGGCCTGGATGCAGACTGGGAGCTATCAGACCGCGTGCGCGCAGGGGCGGGCGTTGCGCACTATTGGGAAACTCGTGACCGGCCCGATGCGGCGGCGTTCGACTGGTCGCAGACACGACTCAATGCCCGGCTCACGCTAGTCCTTGGCGGCGCTCGACCGGTGCCACTGCCACCTGCCCGGCTGCGCCGCGCCGGCAGGGATACGCCGCGATGACCGCACGACGACGCTCGCTGGTGCTCGGCGCTGTCATAGTCGCCGCGGCTGCGGTGACCGGCGGGGCCGCTGCCCGGATGCTGCCGGGAGGGGATCGCTTCAGTCACAGGCAGCATGCCGGGCTCTTTCCGTCCTGCACCAGCTGCCACGCAGGAGTCCAGACCGGGGAAAGCCCCTGGCCCGCGCCCACGGCCTGTGCCACCTGCCATGACGGTGCAGTCGAGCGGCGGACCGACTGGACCGCGCCGGCCGAGCTGCCGCGCACCAACCTTCGCTTTGCTCACCGGCGTCATGCCGAAAACCTGATCCGGCGCGGCACCGTGAGTCGCGATTCTGCCTGGCGATGCGCAGCCTGCCACGTGCCGGCCGGCGCGCCTCCCATGCAAGTCTCGCTCGCCGTGAACCGGTCCTGCCTCACCTGTCACGGCATCGCCACGCCTCACCTGTCGGCACCGGATTCGACGTGCGCCACCTGCCACCTGCCGCTCGCACGCGCCGTCCGTCTCACCCGGGATGATGTGAGCGGATTCCCTGAACCGCCCTCGCACCGGGAGTCCGCGTTCCGCAGCGTGGGTCACGGCAAGCTCGCCATTGCCCAGCGACAGCAGGGTCAGCCGGTGGCCGCGTCATGTGCCACGTGCCATGCACGCGACTTCTGCCTGCAGTGTCACGTGGATGCGCCGGAGAGATCGGCTATCCAGGCCATGGCGCCAGATCCGCGATCACTCGCCATCGAGGCCTCGCTCAAGCCGCCCGCCTCGCACCGCGAACCGGGCTTCGCGGAGCTGCATGGCCGGGGCCTACGCACCGCTGCCACCTGCGCGACCTGTCACACGCAGGAGAGCTGCCTCACCTGCCATGCCGGATCCGCGCCCCGCCCCGTGCTGCAGCTTGCCAAGGCGGGCGATGGCCGTGCCGTCGGCGCGGTGACCCGTCGGCGTCGCCCGCCCACGCATGGGGCAGACTTTACTGACGCGCATGCGCCGTTTGCCCGGGCAGCCGCTCGCACCTGCGTCACGTGCCACGCGCGCACCGAATGCCTCTCCTGCCACATTCCCTCACCCGGAGAGAGCAGAAGCTACCATCCGGCCAATTTCCTCACCCGCCACCCAGCGGCGGCCTATGCCCGTGCGACCAATTGCGCCGATTGCCACAATACCGCGTCGTTCTGCGCCAGCTGCCACGCGCAGTCCGGGCTGCGCTCAACCGGCCCGCTGCGCGCCGGCTATCATGACGCGAATCCCGCTTTTCTGTTCGGGCACGGAAAAGCCGCCCGCCAGGAGCTGGAGACCTGCGTGAGTTGTCACGTGGAACGCGATTGCCTGACCTGTCATGCGGCGGCAGGAGGCCGGCGCTTCAATCCCCACGGGCCCGGGTTCGATGCCGAGCGACTGAAGCGGAAGAACCCCGAGATGTGCACGGCCTGTCACGGTGCGGCGATTCCCTAGCCGCCGGGGTGCCCTGCCGCAGCAAATGCGGCAGCCACGGCCTGACGCCATTCCGAGAGCAATCGTGAGCGCTCCCCCTGCTCCATTGCCGGATTGAAGGTGGTGAACTGGCGGCTCGCCGCAAACTCGTCCGCATCGCGCCAGAGCCCCAGCGCAATACCCGCAAGCCCCGCCGCGCCAAGTGAAGTCGTCTCGATCAGATCAGGACGCCTCACGGGCACGCCCAGGATGTCGGCCTGAAACTGCATGAGCCAGTCATTGGCCGATGCGCCGCCGTCCACCTTGAGAGCTGAGCTGCCCTGCAATGCGTCGTAGAGCTCCGCCACACCGAACCCCATTGCCTCGAGCGCCGCGCGCACGATGTGGGCGCGCGTGGTTCCCCGGGTGAGCCCGGTGATCGTACCGCGCACGTCAGGCGCCCAATGCGGCGTACCAAGCCCCGCGAAGGCGGGAACAAAGTGCACACCGCCGGCGTCCGGCACGCTGCGCGCGAGCGGCTCGGCCTCGGCCGCCGTCGAAATGATGCCCAGCTGGTCACGGAGCCACTGGATGGCGGCGCCCGCCACAAGAATGCTGCCTTCGAGGGCGTAGGCCGGCTCGCCACGCGGGCCACAGGCAGCGGTAGCGAGTACGCCCGTCTCGGGTACAGGCAATGCCTCGCCCTGGTGAACGAGCAGGAACGCGCCGGTGCCGTAGGTGTTTTTCGCTTCGCCCGCCCTCACGCAGCCGAGTCCGAAGAGCGACGACTGCTGATCCCCTGCGATACCGGCGATCGGTACCGGCGCGCCAAAGTGGTCAGGATCCGCCTCGCCGAGCACACCACTCGAGGCGACGATCTCCGGCAGCAGGTGCCGCGGGACACTAAAGCAGTCGAGGAGTTCGTCGCACCAATCGCGGGATTCGAGATCGTACAGCAGCGTGCGTGAGGCGTTGGTGTGGTCGGTGACGTGTACCCGGCCTCCGGTGAGCTTCGCGATCAGCCAGGAGTCGATCGTTCCCGCGGCAAGCTCGCCCTGCGAGGCCCGCGTCCCAAGAGCCGCGTCACCCAAAAGCCACTCGAGCTTCGTTGCACTGAAATACGGGTCCGCCACCAGCCCGGTGCGCTTCCGAAGGAGCTGCTCGGTGCCGTCCCGCTTGAGTTCCGCACAGCGCTCCGCCGTGCGCCGGTCCTGCCAGACAATGGCACGAGCGGCCGGCACCAGCGTGCGCCGATCCCAGAGCACGATCGTCTCGCGCTGGTTGGTGATCCCGATTCCAACCGGCAGCTCGCCCGCCTGCTCGATGGCCTCCCGCCCCGCCTCCACCGTGAGCCGGAAGATTTCCTCGGCGTCGTGCTCTACCCACCCGGGCTGCGGAAAAAACTGAGCGAGCGCCCGGTAAGCCGAGCCTAGCACCCGGCCATCCTGGTGCAGCACGAGCGCATGGCAACCGGTGGTGCCCTGGTCGAGGGCGAGGATGGAGGACATGGGAATCAGGGCTTAGGGCGTAAGGCTTAAGGCTTAAGGCCTATGGCTTATGGCTTATGGCTTGAGGCTTAAGGTCGAAGGTAATGCTCCCCGCGCACAGCGCACAGCGCTCGGCGCTCAGCGTCGTCTATATTCCACATCCAACCCCAACCCCGAATCCCATGCCCTACGATACCCTGCTGCTCGACGTCACCGACCATATCGCGCTCGTCACGATCAACCGCCCCGACAAGCTCAACGCCCTGAACGCCACGGTTATCCGGGAGCTCGGTGAGATGGCCGGGCAGGTGGCCGGCGATGATGACATTCACGGCCTCATCATCACGGGCGCTGGGACCAAGGCATTTGTCGCCGGGGCCGATATCGGCGAGATCGCCGAGCAGGGCCCGCTCGATGGTACCGAGCGATCGCTCACCGGCCAGGCTGTATTCCGGACGCTCGAGACCCTCGGCAAGCCGGTCATTGCAGCGGTCAATGGCTTTGCACTGGGTGGCGGGTGCGAATTGGCCATGGCCTGCCATATCCGCCTTGCCTCGGAGACCGCCAAGTTCGGCCAGCCCGAGGTCAAGCTGGGTCTCGCTCCCGGCTACGGCGGTACAGTCCGGCTTCCTCGCCTCGTGGGCCGGGGCCGCGCGCTCGAGCTGCTGCTCACCGGCGCGATGATCGACGCCGCGGAAGCGTATCGCATCGGCCTCGTGAATCGGGTCGTCGCGGAGGGGCAGCTGCTCAGCGAGGCCACTGCCCTGATGAAGCAGATCCTGGCCAACGGACCACTGGCGGTGCGGGCCTGCCTGACGCTGGTGGATGGCACGGCTGACCTGCCGCTCGACGCCGCACTCGCGCAGGAAGCGGTGCATTTCGGGCTGCTCTCCGCGTCCCCAGAAATGCGGGAAGGCACCGCCGCATTCCTGGCCCGGCGCACTCCCGATTTCCGAGGGAAAACGCCCTCCTGAACCCTCGTTTTCGGGGCTCCAAACGGCTATATTTCTCAGGATGTCAGACCCGACAAATTGCCGCATGCAGCGGCGCCATCTGCTGTCTGGCGCGCTCGGCATCATGCTGCTTGCGGGCTGTGGCGAGCGGGCCCGGCTCATCTTCGACCCGGGGTCGTCTGGTGCGGGTCCGCATACGGTCATCGACGATCCGGAAACCGGCCTCGTCCGGGTGCCGGCGGGCCCCATGGCCACGGTGGCGGGACGCGCCATTGACGATGACGGCGTGGACACGCTGTACGTGCTGGTGGTGGGCGGCGAGCGCTTCCGGCCCTTCACCCCGGAGGAACCCACGGACACACTCCGGTTCATCCTCCCCATTTCCACGTCCGGTCACAAGGGCGACACCCTGACCGTGCTGGTGTTTGCCACTGACAGGGCGGGTGTGCGTGGCGACACGGCCGCGCGCACACTGATCGTCCAGTAGTGCGGCTCGAACGCCTGGTTGCGCGGGGCTTCCGGAACCTCGCGGACCTGGACCTCGACGTGCCGGCCTCCGGCATGATGCTCCTGGGCGAGAACGGCCAGGGCAAGACCAACCTGCTCGAGGCGCTGTGCTACACCGTGCTCTGCCGGTCCATCCGCGGCGCGGCTGACGCCGAACTGGTGCAGTTCGCCGGTACCGGCTTCCGGGTCGCGACGTGGGGCAGCGGCCGCGAGGTCTCGGCGCAGTGGAACACTGGCGAGCGGCGCAAGCGCATTGCCGTGGAAGGCTCCGAGGCGGGGCGTCTCGCCGATGCCATCGGTTCCTGGCTCGCGGTGGCCTTCCTGCCCGGCGATGTCGCCCTGGCGTCCGGTCCGGCGGCCGGGCGCAGACTCTACCTCGACCGGTTGCTCGCACTGGCCGATCGCCGCTACCTCGGTGCGCTGTCGCGCTACCGTGCCGCACTGGCTCAGCGGAACGCCGCGCTGCGGCAGGGACGTGGTGACCTCGCCTCGGTGTTCGACCGGCCACTCGCGGAAGCGGGCTCGTGTGTTGTCCGCACCCGGCTGGCGTGGGTCGTTCGCATGGAGGCGGCATTTGAGTCGGAACTGGCTGCGCTGGGTGAGCGCACGTCCGCGCGACTGCTGTACCGGGGACATCCCGAGCTGGCGGAACCGGACGCATGGCCGGCAGTGCTCGCTGAGCACCTGCAACGCGACCTGGCGCGCGCGGCAACAGGCATCGGGCCGCACCGGGACGACCTGCGGCTGATGCTCGATGGCCGCGACCTCCGGACCTTCGGCAGCACCGGGCAGCAGCGCACGGCGGCTGTGGCGCTCCGGCTGCTCGAACTCAGGACGCTGGCGGAAGATCGCGGTACTGAGCCCGCCCTGGCCCTCGATGATGTCTTTGCCGAGCTGGACGGGGAGCGCCAGGAGCGGCTGGCTCACCGGCTGCTGGACGGACCCGATCGCCAGGTGTTCCTGACGGCGCCACGTGCGCAGGACCTGCCCCCGGGACTGTCGCTCCCGGTCTGGCGCGTGACAAGCGGACGGGTTGCAGCATGAACGACGACCAGCGGCCGCTTTCCGTCGCCGATGTGCTGGCACGCTACCTCAAGCGCGCCGGGCTCACGCGGCGTGTCGAGGCCGCCGGCATCGTCGCGGAATGGGCCGAGCTGGTCGGACCGCAGATTGCCGCGGTCACTGAACCGGATGCCGTCACTGCCGACGGCATTCTCTGGGTGCGCGTTGCCAGCGCACCATGGGCGCAGGAACTGCGCATGATGACACCACGCATCCTGGCGAAGCTGAACCAGGGCCGGTCAGGACGCGTGCGCGAAATCCGCTGGATCGCGGCGCCACCTCGGCGCCGCGGCGAAACCTGAAGGACAGCAGCGAGGGACGATGAGCACCACCGCACAACCGAAGTACAAGGCCGACTCCATCCAGGTCCTCAAGGGACTCGAAGCGGTCCGGAAGCGTCCGGGCATGTATATCGGGTCCACCGGCGAGAGCGGCCTGCACCATCTGGTGTATGAGGTGGTGGACAACTCGATCGACGAGGCGCTGGCGGGCTATTGCGACACCATCACCGTCACGATCCATCCCGACAATTCCATCACGGTCACCGACAATGGCCGGGGCATTCCGGTGGACATCCATCCGGTGGAAAAGCTTCCCGGGGTGGAGCTCGCGCTCACCGTCCTGCATGCCGGCGGCAAGTTCGACAAGAACAGCTACAAGGTGTCGGGCGGCCTGCATGGTGTCGGTGTGTCGGTGGTGAACGCGCTGT